>JASLEN010000013.1 GCA_030151105.1 Dysgonomonas sp. | reverse complement strand
TTGAGCAAATTGGCAGCAAGATAATACAAGTCTCTAATGGGAATTCCTGATTGAGGAATATCCGAAAGAATTAAAGTCTTTTTTAGCGATTCGTTGGTTGCTCGTTGTGCTAAAAAGTCGAGAGCGATGGTTAGAGAATTGATATCCGAATTATACGAATCGTTGATGATGGTACAATTGTTTTTTACATTTCTCACATCCAAGCGCATAGCTACAGGCTCTAGACTTTGCATCTTTTCGGCGATGTAGGAGAGCGGAGTGCGCAAATAGACACAAGTTGCTAGTACATGTATCGCATTTTCGATAGATGCTGAATCGGTGAAAGGAATTTCCATTTTGTTATTCATTCCTAGTACTGAGTAGTAGATGATAGACGATTTTTCTATTTTCTCTATCTTCAAAATATGTACAGGGCTATCATCATGCCCTTTTCGTGACCAAGTGAGACGTTTGTGCGATAGACAGGCTACTTGCATACATTCGTCTATGATTTCGTTCTCTTGTTCGCATATTATGACATCGCAATGAATGAAAAGGTCTAGCTTCTCTAAGCACTTTTCTTTCATAGAGGCAAATCCCTCTTGATGTGCTTGTCCCAGATTGGTTAAGATACCTATAGTAGGGCGAATGATATTCTCTAAATGAGACATCTCTTCTGTCTTGGAAATGCCAGCCTCAAAGATGCCTAAGTTTGTATTCTCATTGATTTGCCATACAGAAAGAGGTACGCCTATCTGTGAATTGTAGCTACGTGGCGAATGTGTGATATTGTACTTGTTCTGTAATACTTGATAGAGCCACTCTTTTACCACAGTTTTGCCATTGCTGCCCGTTATTCCAATAACTGGAATATCAAACTTGCGTCTGTGGATAGAAGCTACACGCTGCAAAGCTACCAAAGTGTCTTTGACTACAATAAAGTTTGCATCCCTGAATGTTTGCCACTCAGGCAGCATTTTGCTTACTACAAAGTTTCTTACTTGCAGATGGTAGAGTTCTTTTACAAACTTATGTCCATCATTGTTGCTAGTGGTTAGGGCAAAAAATAATGATTCTTTGGGTTGGAACAAAACCCTGCTGTCAGTCAATAATATGCTGATGGTGCTAGGGTTTAGTTTTGGCTCTTCTATATTTAATGCTTTGGCTATTTCTTCTATTGAATACCTCATGCTCAGTTTCTCTTATTTATACGTTCTTCTAATAATTCTCTTTCTCTAGTTAACAAAATAAATTTATATTTTGTGCCAAAGTTATCGAGCCTTAACAAAGTTTGCTTTAAAAAATGTATATGTTCTTCAGTTTCTTCGTTGAAAGGGCGATGCTCAATGGCTTTTTGTATATTTTTCCATTCTGCTATAATCGCTTCGCTTTCTTTTGCAAGATATACATCTTTGAAGATTTTCCAAATATATTCTATGGCTAAATTGTTAGGGTGGATGAGGTCTTCGGCATAGAAGCGATAGTCTCGCAAGTCGTCCAACATAATTTCGTAAGATGGAAAATAGTGTACATCTGAATTTATTTCGCACAACTTGTTTACAGCCAGCAGCAATGTTGCTTTACTCAACTGATTGTCATGAGCGCCATCTCTCAAGTGACGAATGGGACTGACTGTGAAAATGATTTGAAGTTTTGGATTCAACCTTTTCAATTCTAAAATCAAATCTCTCCATTGTTTTAGGATGTCTGCTTCTGAGAGTTTGTATCGTCTAAACTCTTTTGACGGTAATTTATGACAATTACCTACCACTTCACCTGTTGGCAAGTATTCATAAACGTAGGATGTTCCAAATGTGATGAAAAGAATGTCGGCATCTTTAAGCCTTTTATTTGCAACTTGCAGGTTCTGGTTAATGAGTTCAAGAGATATTCCTTTATTCGCATCCGAAAAACTGCTATGGTGATGAAAGCTATTGTATAATCCCTTGTCAAAAAAGAGATCATCTTCTGAAAACTCCTTTTCATCAATCAATATTTTTAGCCCATTGGCTATAGATGTAGGATTGTATAATACACCAAATGGATTGAGGCAGGCGTCAAATTTGTTGTCTATTAGCTTTTGTCCCATATTGGAGGTAAAGCAAGAACCAAGCATCAAAATCTTTGATTGATGATTAATCTCGATTTTTGATTTAGGAATATCTATTGTTGTTCTGAAATTCATTTAACCTTTTCAAATATTTTCTTAAAGGTAGTAAATTATGGAAATGAAGTGTGGTCTGTGCGTCTCAATTTGGATTTTAACATAAAACGTCCTTAAAAAAGAAATGGTTGTCATCACGACAACCAATCTTCATTGTTAACCTTAAATCTAATACTATGAAAAACACATTACAAATATAGGCTTGCTGACCCATTTGTGCAAGTTTTGCAGAATAAAATCGCCCCTCTTTACGATTGTTTAACTCTATCTTTACAATCTTTCTGCGAATTGTTAATATCTGTTTTAAAACACAAATAAAAAACGGAGGATTTTTAGGAATCCTCCGTTTTAGTATCATAGATGAGGTTTATGACCTCATTTGCTTACTATTTCCATAGTGTCCGAGGCAATCATAAATTCCTCGTCTGTAGGTACTACCATCACTGTAACTTTAGAGTCTGGAGTGCTGATAATTTCCTCTTCGCCATAGATTGTATTGCTTTTTGCAACATCTAGCTTAATACCTAAGAATTCCATGTCTTTACAAACATGCTCTCTCGTGATAACAGAGTTTTCACCGATACCTCCTGTGAATACAAGGATGTTTGCACCTCCAAGAACAGCAGTATAGGCTCCAATATATTTTTTGATTCGATGCACAAACATGTCAAATGCTAGCTTAGCACGCTCATTCCCTGCCTTCATTCCATCTTGAATTTCTCTCATGTCTGATGAAATACCAGATATTCCAAGTAATCCACTATGTTTGTTTACTAGGGTAGAGATAGCTTGTGACCCGATATTCTCTTTCTCCATGATGAAAGAAATGATACCTGCATCAACATCACCCGAACGAGTACCCATCAATAGGCCTTCCACAGGAGTCATTCCCATCGAAGTATCAATTGATTCGCCACCAGCGATAGCCGCCAATGAACCACCATTTCCGATGTGTGCAGTAATGATTTTTTGCTCTTCGTACGGCACTCCTAGAATTTCGCAAGCACGTTTTGAAACGTATCTGTGGCTTGTTCCGTGGAATCCATAACGACGAATTGCATATTTTTCATACAATGAGTATGGAACTCCATACATATATGATTTTGCTGGCATTGTTTGGTGGAATGCAGTATCAAATACACCTACTTGCGGCACATTTGGCATAAGCTCTTGTACGGCGTAGATACCTGCAAGGTTTGGTGGATTGTGAAGAGGTGCAAGTTCTATACACTCAACCATTTGTTCAATGATTTCGTCATTGATGAGTACACTACCGTTGAATTTTTCTCCTCCATGAACAACTCTATGTCCGACAGCATCAATTTCTTGAAGAGATTTTATGCAGCCATACTTTTCGCTAGTTAGCACTCCAAGGATATACTCAATTCCTGCTTTGTGCTCTAGGATTTCTCCTTCAAGTGTTACTTTATCTCCATTTGGCAAAGGGAATTTTAAGAACGATCCAGCTAGTCCAATCTTTTCGATTGCACCTTGTGCTATCACGTCGTTCTTGTCCATGTCAAAGAGTTTATATTTTATGGATGAACTTCCACAGTTCAATACTAATATTTTCATGCTTTTTTCTCCTTAAATTAAATCATTAACACCTAGATTCTTGCCATTCTCATCATACTTGTAGAAACCTCTACGGGTTTTTACTCCATGTTGTTTCGATCTGTATAGTCTCCAAAGAATAGGATTAGCTTTGTATTTTCTATCTCCATAGTCGCCAAACATATCTTCCATGAGCATCACTATTTTTTCTATTCCTAGAATGTCTGCCAATTCAAAGATACCATGTCTTTGTCCATAGCTAATAGTAAACTGCTTGTCGATGTCTTCTAGCGATGCAATGCCTTCCATTAGTATTTCGCAAGCCTCATTTAGCATGATTACCATTAGGCGCATATTTACCATTCCGCTACTCTCGTGAATGTGGCTTGGTGTATATCTAATCATTTTAGCAAAAAGATCTACTTTTTGTGCTACTTCATCCGATGTGAAAGTTCCTCTTGAAATCTCCAATAGGCGAGCATCAGCATGTGATACAGGGAAGTGCAAGCTGATACATCTGTCTTGATGTTTGAGCACAGATGCCAATTCACTGATAATAACAGTGGTTGCATTGGTTGCGATGATAGCGTCTGGTGCAAGTACAGCTTCTAGTCTAGTGAAAACATCTTTTCGCATTTCTGTACTTTTTTCTCCATTTACTTCGTAGCGAATACACTCTACCACAAAGTCGCAATCTCTAAGATCTGAATAGTCTGTAGAGCCTTTGATGCGGCTCATGGTTGATTTCTTTTCTCCTTGTGTCAAGCCCCAGTTCTGAATCTTGGTATCAAATCCATGCTCTATTGCATTCAATGCATCCTTGATTCTATCGTCCGAAACTTCAACGAAAACTACGTCCATTCCCGAAAGAGCAGTAAGGCTCACAATAGTGCGTCCTTCCTGACCACATCCCACTACTCCAATTTTAGAAAACAGAGAGTTAGACTTATCTCTTTGGCTCAGTCCAAAGCTTTCGATTGGTTCTTTAATTTCTGCCATGTTATATTATTAAGGTTTAATTTTATTTCTTAAGAGCAATTGCTTGGTTTGCAGTAATAGCAACCAATTTGTAAATGTCATCTACCGAACATCCTCTCGATAGGTCGTTTACTGGTGCAGCCATTCCTTGTAGAATAGGTCCTACAGCTTCGGCGTCACCAAGACGTTGAACTAATTTGTAAGCGATGTTTCCTACCTCAAGGCTAGGGAATACCAATACATTCGCATTTCCTGCAACAGTGCTTTCAGGAGCTTTGCTTTTTCCTACTGATGGCACAAGAGCAGCATCAGCCTGCAGTTCTCCGTCGAGGCTCATAGAAGGAGCAAGTGTTTTTGCTATTTTGGTAGCCTCTATCACTTTGTCCACTAGTGGGTGAGATGCACTTCCTTTGGATGAAAAGCTAAGAATAGCCACGTGAGGTTCTTTGTCTGTAAATAGTTTTGCAGTATTTCCTGTAGATACAGCTATTTGAGCAAGTTGCTCTGCTGTAGGGTCTGGCGTAACAGCGCAGTCTGCAAAGAATAGTAGTCCATCATTACCATATTCTTTCTTCTTTGTAAACATCAAGAATGCTCCTGATACTACACTTATTCCTGGCTCTGTTTTGATGATTTGAAGTGCTGGACGTAAAACATTTCCTGTTGTGTTTGCAGCTCCCGCTACTTCTCCGTCAGCATCTCCGTTTTTGATCATAAGACAAGCAATGTATAATGGATCTTGTGCCAGTTTAGTTGCTTGCTCCATAGTCATCCCTTTAGATTTTCTTAGTTCACAAAGCAATTTTGCGTATTCTTCTTGCTTAGAATAATCAGTTGGGTAAACTATTTCTGCTTGGTCAATATTTTTTAGTCCAAGTCTTGCAGCTTCTGATTTGATTTTGGTCTGGTCGCCTATCAAAATTATTTTGGCTACACCATCTGCTAATAGTTTGTCGGCTGCTGTTAGCGTTCTTTCTTCTGCTCCTTCAGGTAGAACGATGCGCTGTTTGTTTTCTTTAGCACGTTCTATGATTTGTTTTATCAGATCCATTATATCTTATATTTATGTTTTAATATTGTGATTTACATATTCAAACAAAGATACAAAATGTAATGTAGAGTTTGCATTTTGGGCTAATAAAAAGTGTAAGAATATGTTTCTGCTTTTTAACATACTCTTAGAGTGTAAATTTTGGTCTAGATGACTCTACGAATTACTAGTTTCAAGTAGTCTATTCCAATTGTATATTTTATTCTATATACCATCTTCCTAAATCAACCCCATGCTTTGCTGCCAGCTCATTATATGATGCTCCAACGTTAGCGCCTATTTGTCTATAGACTTCATCTCTTTGTTTGGGTGCATATCGTAGGTCTTCTTTCTCGAGATAGGCATAAGGCTTCCAGTCTAGTAGGTCTTCTCTATCTTGATAGTGGCACGCATACATCAGAATAGTAGAATACTGAAAATGTATTTTTCGCTGAATGTCATACTCAGTTCGCCACTGCTCATTAGTTAATTCCAAAGGTATTTGGAGCTCTCCACATCTAAAGCAGATGCCCGATTTGCCTGCAATAGTAATGCACTCAGGAAATGAGATGTCAGTCGCGTAATCAATTGGTTCATTTTTGTAGAAATGCCATTCGGTCTTGTATTGTCGTTGATAGAATTGTTTGAATTGTGTATAGATACTCGGTATGATAAACTCTGTTTCGGTCAATACAGGTTCATCGTATATTCCTTTATAGATGGCTACTAAATAACAATCGTGATATTCTTTCATCGGAATTGTACGCTCTGGCATTCGTTGAGCTACATCCATCAAGAGTTTGCCAAAGAAGTACTTTTGGTTATATTCTACGTAGAATATATCTCCCTCTTTTAGTCTTGTTTGCATGTTGGTTTTGTGTTTTGTGTCCCGCAAATATAAGATTTTTTTTGAATGTTGTTGTTTAATTTTGAGCATGGTTTTATTAATTGTTGCTTTTGTAGTTGTGTTTTGCATTTTTGTGTTAAATTTGCCTATAACACTTAGAAACTATTCAAATTTAAAATTAATGCATCTATGAAAACTCCTGCCGAAGTTAACAAGCAGTTAGAGTCTGCTCAGAAAGAATCAAAATTTGATTTTGGAGCATGGATTAAAAAAAACAAAGACTATATACTCATATCGGTGGGTATTGCACTTATTATCATTCTTCCGTATGTAATCTTATTACAAGGCTTTGAAGCAGAATTTACAGATTCCGCAGCCCGAGTGGGTACAGCTATTGGAGGACTAACGTTCCCTTTGGTAAGTATTTTTGCTGTCATATTCTTGTTCATTATTATGCGTCAACAGATGCTGTTTAATAAGAGAATGATCAAAAGAGATATAAATAATAGTGACTATGCTTTATTATTTGGACTGCAAGATCAGATAAAAGATCAAGTGTCATCATTGACTTTCTCTTATGGAGGAAAAACTTTGGAAGGAAAGGCTGTGCTGAATCTATTTGCAAACACTAATGCAAATTCAGTAATCACGCTCAATGAATCAGACTCGGAATTGTATGATAAGATCATGGTTATTGCTACTTTAGGAATTGCAATCTTGAGGAGAAACTTTGAATCTAATATTCCGGTAGAGAGTAAATATATTTTCTTTAATAATACTTGCGATACATTGGATATTATCAAGTCGGCATATGTTCGTTATTATGAGAATATTGAGCAAAAAAGTCTTTTCGATCATATCACTAAGATGCTGGTTTTTATGCCATCTTATAAAACCATTAAGGCATCGGAGGCAGCAATTAACTACGCAATGCATGAATACAATATTGACTTGCGAGGGGAGATGATGAAATAAGTTTTTGGGTAATAATATAAAAAAGAGGATTAACTTACTAATCCTCTTTTTTTGTTTATTCTTCAATGATTTCTATTAACCTCTTTACCCATGTGTCTTGAAAATTAGTTCTTTGGGCAAATTCTCTTGCTTTTGCTCCCATTGTAGCAACTAAGTCTTTGTTATCAATAAATTTCTGCATTTGCTCTGTCAAGTGTTGAGCATCTCCCGCTCTGTATAGAAAGCCAAATCCTTCTTTTTCTATATCGATGCTGATGAGGGTGTTATCAGCCATTATGATTGGTTTGCCCAACGCAATGCCATCTATGAAGCTAGTAAGTCCGCAGAGATGTACATTATCTTTTCGTACAGGAATGACCGCGACATCTGATTCATGTACCATTCTTGTGTTTTCAACAGCAGAAATTCGTTCAGTTTTTTCACTAGCGCAGAAAATCTGATGGTTGAGGTCGTTAAAGTAGTTATTGATATAGAGTATTTTCATTTAATAGTAGGGTCAAAATTAGAGGTGCTAAAGTAAAGAAAACACCTTGATATTGCAATAACTGCAATGCCAAAGTGCTTCCTTTCTTATAAATTTGCTTTCCGTTTCTTATTCTCTTCCTTCGTTCTTCGCTTTTTCGAGGAAGTATTTTACTTTGTCCACCATCTCAGCATTTCCACAATAGAAAGGCACTCGTTGGTGAAGTTCTTTAGGGTCAAGTTCAAGGATACGATTAAATCCATCTGTTGCTTTTCCTCCTGCTTTTTCTGCAATCAAAGCCATAGGATTGCACTCATAGAGTAGTCTTAGTTTCCCTTCAGGAGCTTTTGATGTTGGCGGATACATATAGATACCACCCTTCATCATGTTGCGATGAAAATCTGAAACCAAGCTTCCAATATAGCGTGTCGTATATGGTCTATCCTCTTTCTCTTCTTGGCAATATTTAATATAGTCTTTTACTCCTTGTGGAAAATGTACATAGTTTCCTTCATTCACCGAATATATCTTTCCTAATTCTGGGAATGTCATATTGGGGTGTGATAGGTAGAAGCTACCAATAGCAGGGTTTAGAGTAAATCCATTGACTGCTTTTCCAGCGGTATAAACCATCATCGTAGATGTTCCATAAAGGATATATCCTGCAGCCACTTGATTTATACCTGGCTGTAGGAAGTCATCCATCGTTACGGGCTGACCTACAGGTGACACGCGTCGATAGATGGAGAAAATTGTTCCCACCGAAACGTTCACTTCAATGTTTGAAGAACCATCCAATGGATCCATAAGTACAACGTACTTATTGTTGTGTCCTTCATCTAGTCCTTTGATAGTGATGAAATTGTCGTTCTCCTCGGATGCAATGCCGCATACAATCTCTCTATTGACTAGTGTCTGAATAAATACTTCATTGGCATATACGTCCAACTTTTGTTGATCTTCGCCTTGTACATTTGTGTTACCTACTCCACCGATAATATCTACCAAGCCTGCTTTGTTAACTTTATAAGTTACAACTCTTGCAGCCAGCAAGATAGAGTTTAAGAGACGTGAAAGCTCTCCCGTTGAGTATTGGAAGTCTTCTTGTCGTTCGATGATGTACTCTTCTAGTGTTTTTCTAGCTACTCTCTTCATACTGTTTTGTTTAAATAGGTTAATTTTGTATCTGTTATCTCAAAGTTAAATGTTTATTTCTAATAGGCAAGTATGAGAGGGTAGATAAATGAGATTGAATTTTGGCTTCTACGCATTGATAGAATCAATAGTGTTGAGAAAATATGATGATGCAAAATAGAAATAAATGTCTTTTCTTTGCATCCGTTTGCGATAACATAACAATAATACGAGACTGATAATGATAGACAAACTAATAGAACTAGACAAAGAAATATTTTTATTTTTCAATAGCAAAAATACTGATGTGTTAGACCCCATTATGCTTGCGTTGAGCTCTTATGTGATGTGGGGAATTGTGTTTGCTATTTTTGGAGCGATCATATTTTTCAAAAGTAAGGCATATAAAGTTGTATTCGTAGTTTTTTATACGGTTGTTGTCGCCATAAGTTCATTAGGGACAAATCTGGTAAAACTAATTATTCAGCGTCCTCGTCCTATTCATGAAGAATCTTGGGAGGGAGTAATTCACAATATTGAAAAGTATAGTGCTGCCTATAGTTTCTATTCTTCGCATGCAGCTACATCTTTCTGTATTGCCATGTTCGTCTGGTTGTCAATCAAGTCTCAGCGAATTTATGGGGCTATTGCTTTTGTTTGGGCATTTGGAGTATCGTATAGTCGCATCTATGTAGGCAAGCATTATCCTGGAGATGTTTTATTTGGAACGTTCTTTGGTTTGCTATGCGGATATATTGGATGTGAGTTGTTGCAGAGGTATATTGTTAAAAAAGAAGATTCACTTTCCTAACCATTTCATCGTCTTTTTCTGCTCTATCTTAGAATATAGTTTAAGTAATAGAGGAAAAGCCCGACCAATAGGGTAGAATGCCCTAAATAGTAGAGATGGATATATTCTTTTCTTGTTTTTCTTTATCCCCTTTATAATACGATTGACTACCTCTTCTACTTCTTGAGTAGGAAAGGGAGGAGGAGTGTTGCTTTGTCCAGATGCATGGTCAAAAAACTTGGTTCGAGTTGCTACTGGATATATTGTCGTAAGGATTAATTTCTCGTCTTTTTCATAGCTGTATGCTTCCATAAATTGGTGCAAAGCGGATTTAGAGGAGCAGTATAAAGCATAGGCATGAAGCGGTACAAATGCAACAGCTGAGCTTGTGGATACAAATTGTCTTATCTGTCTAGGATTTTGCTCATTAAACTTTTGTAGCGAATAGACGACAGAGGTAACATTGAGCGAAAATATATTTTCGATATGCCGCCAATCAGCATTGTGTAGTTCCTCCATATATGCAAATCCTGCATTAGCAATAAAAACATCAATAGTTCCTAGCGTTTCTTCTGCATACTCAAAAAGCCTATCAACTCCCTCTTTGTTTGATAAGTCTGTTGCAAAAGGATATATCACATCAGACTTTTTAATGGAGTCTATATTTCGGCTTACAGCAATTATTTTCACACCTTCATGCGCTGAAAGTTTTTGGAGTAAAGCATTTCCAATGCCACTAGAGGCTCCTGTAAGAATAATATTTTTGTTGTAAAGTTCCATTGATTAATCGTTCCAATAGGTGGTGTATCTTGGCATTTCCTTTTTGTGGAAAGCTGTCGTATCTATTTGGACTTCTCTCAAGCGAGCATTCTCTATGATGTAAGCAGTCTTAGGGAGTGGCTCTATTACCGTAGGCAGTGATGCCCTGTATTTGCCAAAAGATGAATATCTAATGAAGCCATCATTCGTAGGTATTATCTCTCTGTTTTTTACTAGCTCATAGGGGCTGATTGGATCATAGAAGTAGATGATAGAGTGCTGTGTATGTAGTCCATTGTAGTGAATGGTGTCAACATCAAGATTTTTGACAAAAGTAATATGTTCTCCAATTTCCTTATGAAAACCTCTACTACTTAGCCATCTATATTCCACGCCAAACATGAGGAATAGTAGCGAGTAAGTGATGCAGAATACTTTGATTCTAGTCTTCTTTCCATTCAAAACATGATATAAACCTTGTGCCAAAATATATAGCAATGGAAACCAAATAGGATTCCATCTATTTACATTATACTCTACACTGAGTATTAGAGGAATGCACGATAGTAGCCAGAGGAGCATTATGCTATCTAGTATATTGAGGCTCTTCTTTTTGAAGAAAGTGAAAGCTCCTATAGCAATAGCAAACCATCCAAGAGGGTTGAAGAATTGTCCACTTTTAGGTAATGAATTCCATATTAGATAATCAAATCCCCAGAAGAGTTTCTCTAAAGTGTTTGTCCAATATTTGATAAGTTCAGTTGTGTCTTGACTAAACATGGTTGTAGTCTCATGTCTAGATTGCACAAGTTCGGGCATCGAAAAGATACCTAAGGTCATAGTCTCACCTTTTGTAGCCAACACATAAACAAAGCAGAGGAGTGGAGTTAGTATTACTAACATGGCAGCGGAAGCTATGATAAGTTGCTTTATGTTTATCAAATGTTTCCTTAGCAGATAGATAGTAAGAAAAAGCATATATATCGGAAGCATAAACCATGCTACTGCATATCCATAGGCAGCAAGACCAATGGTGATGAATCCGAATATATAGAGAGTTATCTGTTTCGATTGTTTTTGGGCTACAGATGCCCAGATAATCAAACATGTTCCGATGAGAATTAAGTCTGGAGCAACATTACTTTCTAAACCCCATCTACTCTTCATGATGTGCCATGGATTCAAGGCAACTATCAAAACAATGATAAATGTATTGAAAGCCTCTAGCTTGATTTTACGTGTGGTGAAATATAAAACCAATAAACTAGCACTACTCAAGAGAGCCATTGGCATTCGTAGGATATATACATGCAGTCCAAAGAACTTCACGAGAGGAAGCATCATGTAAGTGTAGAGTGCATTTTGCCCACTTCCCCACGATTTGAAATATACAGGGAAAGACATCAAATACTGATCTACACCAAAGTGAGCTAAACACCATGCGTCGTAGGCTGCCATTGCTTCGTCAGCATTGATGTCGTGTGGATATTTTAGATATACTGTTCGAACTATGCAGCCTAGCAAAACTATGCCAAGCGCATAAAGTGTAAATTTCTGTTCTGTTGTATTTTCAATACGGTTTATCTTCTTTTTCTCTTTGTAGGCTATGTAGAATACTAAGAGGTAAAATAGAAAAATTAAAATATATCCCATATAAGTTTACCTAAATGTATCAAATCCATTTCCATATACGCCTCGTACATTGGCTTGCGAAATGAATGCTTTCTCATCTATTGTTTTTATTAGTCTAAAGAGGTCATCCGCTTCAGTACGTTTTGTCATTACCATAATCACCTTTACGGGATTTTTAGAATACCAACCCACGCCATCTAGAACAGTACAGCCTCGTTTCATTTCTAGGTTGATAGCAGTTGCTATTTTGTCGTAGTGATTAGAGAAGATGAACACTTGAATAGATTGTCTCGATCCGTTGATTACTAGGTCTATAACGTATGTCATTACGCCGAGTACGATGATGCTAGCTACTACAATTCTATGATCGTGAAAAATAAAGTAAGAACCCGAAATGATGAAGCAGTCAAAAAATAACATTACTCTTCCGAAAGCTAAATTTTTGTACTTGTTGATGATGGCGATTACGATATCCATGCCCCCAGTGCTACCATTGGAACTGAACACAATGCCGACTCCTGCTCCACATAGTACTCCTCCAATGACTCCTGCAAACAATGGTTCATCTTCAATCAACCCTTCTTTAAAAATCATTCGGGCTGCTGTGATAAATAATGTAAGCACAACTACACCGTAGATAGTCTTTATCATAAACTTAGAACCTAGTACCTTAAGTGCAAATATTAAGAGTATAAAGTTGAGAGCAAAGTTGGTGTATTGTAGTGGAATACCTGTAGCATATTCTATCAAAGTGTGATATTTTGTAAATTAAAAAAACGTGGATCTGTTTGGGTAACCACGGTTTCATCTAATAA
>JASLEN010000426.1 GCA_030151105.1 Dysgonomonas sp. | reverse complement strand
GGAGATTGCACAGGTGATATGGTGTTGGATGCAGCTCCTAATAATCAATACAATGGAACTATCAACACAGGAGATAAATGGGCTAAGATTACACTCAATATTGCAGACCTAGAGCTGCAAAAGGCAGTAGATCAATCTCTTTTCGCACTCAAGGTTGGAAAAGATGCCGCTTATGATTTGCTGATTGATGATATCACTTACGAGTAATTTGAAAAATAAAGAATAGTCGAGAGGCGAGATTGCTCCCTCTCGATAATTTCACTCTAAGGGTAGAAAGAATATCCAAATACAAGTAATAGAATACTTGAAAACTAAATTTGATATGAAACAAAAAATAATTTTATTTTTATTTGTGCTCTTTAGCCTATCCTCTTATGCTCAGCAAGATGTGCAGTTTAGGGGAAATGTGGTTAATAGGGCAACAAACGAGCCCGTGCCAGGTGTTCAAGTTACCATACGAGGACAAAATCAAACGGTGGTGACAGATGCTAAAGGGCAATTCCACTTTATGAGTGTGGTGGTAGGCGAAGATATTGTCTCTTTTTCGTCTTCTGAAATTATACCAATCGAGGTACCTGCCAAATTTGAAGTAGATGCAATATTGGTACTTAAGGATTTTAAGCTTGATGTGATAGATGCTGTAGATTCGAGAGTGTTGATGGGGATAATTGACGAAACGGTAGTAGATGATGAAGGTCCTACGCAAGAAATCAGTTCTACAATTATTATGTCTAACGATGTATATTTGAGAAAAGTTGGTTTTCAACTCTCTAACTTCAGATTCAAGATCAGAGGTTACGAAAATATCTATCAAGATAAATACATAAACGGAGTGAAATTTAATGATCAAAATCGTGGCGTGTTCAATTATTCCTCTCTTGGAGCATTGAACGACGTAACACGTAATGGAGATGCAGTAAACTTTCACGATCCAAACACATTTACATACGGAAATATTGGTGGTACAGAAAATATCAACATGCGAGCAAGTAGCTTTGCCAAAGGTGGTAGAGTAACAGCTTCGTACACCAATAGAAACTACTACATGAGAGGTATGGGAACATACTCTACTGGATTGATGGACAATGGATACGCAATGACTGTGTCCGTAGGAGGTCGATACTCTGATGAAGGACAAATAAAAGGAACATCGTATAGAAATATCTCGTATGCTCTATCATTAGAAAAACAATGGAATCAAGGAGAGCATAGTCTTTCATTATCCACATTTGGTTCGCCTGTGGAAAGAGGAATGCAAGGTTCGTCGGTGCAAGAGGTTTATGACCTAATTGGAGACAATCAGTACAATCCAAACTGGGGACTACAAGATGGAAAAAAGAGAAATGCTAGAATGGTAAAAGCTTTTGACCCAACAGTTATTTTGTCTCATGTGTGGAAAATCAACAAAGATGCTACATTGACTACTGGATATGGAATGCACTATCAATACGATAGAAGAACAGCCCTCAACTGGTATAATGGAGCCGATCCACGTCCTGATTACTATCGTTATATTCCTTCATACTTTGAGCAAATGGGCGCAATGGATATTGCTGACAACTATGCTGACAGATGGAGAAGTAAGGATAGCCGATTTACTCAAATTGATTGGGATAAATTGATAGAAATAAATAAAACAGGACAACGTCGTGATGATGATGATCCCAATTCTGCAATCTATATGTTGGAAGGTAGAAGAAACGATCTGTTTGAAAACTCGTTGAATTCGACTTTGAATCTCAATCTTGCGGGCAATTTGAAAACTACGGTAGGATTTGGTGCAAGAACAACCGAAACCAAACAGTTTACAGAGGTGGACGATTTGCTAGGTGCACAATACGTAGTCGATGTTGATAAATATTCGGAAAGAGACTTTGGAGGAGCAAGTCTGCAAAAGCAAAATGACTTGCGTAATCCAAATCGTAAAGCGTATAAGGATGATATATTTGGATACAACTATGGAATGAATATTCATTCTGCAAACTTATGGTTTCAAAATCAACACTCAACACGTGAACTTGATCTCTATTATGGAGGTAAAATAGAGTGGACAAGCTTTGGCAGAACTGGGAAAATGCAAAATGGACGTCATCCAGAGGATTCTTATGGAAAAGGTAAAACACATACCTTCATGGATTTTGGATTCAAAGGAGGATTGACCTATAAATTCTCAGGTCGTCATTTCTTAACAGGAAATATCAACTTTGCAACAGAAGCACCATTGGCAAGCAATGCTTATCTATCACCTCGTATCTGGGATGGAACAGTAGATGGTTTGCAGAGCTCAAAAGTATTCTCGGCGGATATCAACTATATATTCTCTATGCCATCTATACGTGGTCGTGTGTCAGTATTCCAAACTAATTTCTTTGATCAAATAAAGAAGAATAGTTACTATAACGACTACCTACGTACATTTGTGCATCATGTGCTCAATGGTGTAAACACTACACATAGAGGTTTTGAGGTTGGACTTGCTTATCAATTGGACAACAATTGGAGCTTCGACTTTGTGGGAACACTAGCAGAGTATTATTATAGCAACAACCCAATGGGAACACTCAACTATGAGAATGGTGCTGCTGACCCTATACCCGAAAAAGTGTATATGAATAATGCTTATGTTGGAGGTACTCCTCAATTTGCAGGAACAATCGGAATCAATTATTTCCGAGATTTCTGGTTCCTCAATTTGAGTCTCAATGGTACAGCGCGCAACTATATAGACGTGAGTGGAACTAGACGTTTGGCTTCAAACTACGCAACTGTAAACCCTAACAATCCTGAGCAAATGGATGCTTTCCGCACTATGATAGCTCAAGAGCGAATAGGAAGTAACTACACAGTTGATTTCTCAGTTGGTAAGATATTCTATTTGCCAAATAGTCATGGTCTAAACTTCAATCTGAGTTTCAATAATATATTGAACAGAAAGAATATCAAGACTGGAGGATATCAGCAAGGGCGTTCAGACTTGAGCCAACCTACCAAGTTTGCAAACAAATACTTCTATATGCAAGGATTCAACTGTTTCCTAAATGCTAGTTATCGTTTTAAATAAGAATAGAAAAAATACAAGATATGAAAACAATAAAATATTTATTTCAGCTAGTTATTCTATCTCTAGTAGTAGGAATGACCACATCATGTGCTCGTGATTTTGATGAGCCACCTTTGACAGAACCCAAATATACACCTACAGGTACAGCAATCTCGATTGAGAGTTTGAAAGAAATGTACAAGACTGTATCTGATCCTGTGATAATCAAAACTGACTATTATGTAAAAGCGACTGTAGTGGGTAATGATGTTTCGGGTAATATTTTCAAACAATTATATGTTCAAGACGAAACAGGAGGTTTGCAACTAGGTGTTGACCAAAATAATGTGGCAACAGAATATGGAGTTGGACAAGAAGTGTTTATCCAACTACGTGGATTGTATATCCTGAAATATGGAGGTGAATTCCAAATCGGTTATGGTGGATCTAATGCTAATCGTATTCCTTGGGAGTTCTTCAAAGAGCATGTTCATCGCAATGGATTTGCAAGTTCGGCTAATGCAGTGGCTAAAGAAATTGATATGAACTATTTGTATGATAAATCTGTGCCAGCTAGCGACTTTGATAAATTGGTAGGAACTCTTGTTAAGTTCCCTAAAATGCACTTTGTGAATGGAGGAGACAGCCTATTTATTCGTGTTGCCAATGGAACAACAGAAGACGTAATTCAAGATCCTCAAGGAAATAAAGTAACAATGCGTACTAGTTCTTATGCTTCTCCATTTGTGGGCAAATATCTCCCTTATGGAAATGGACATGTGACAGGAATACTTGGTCGTCACAATGGCGGATGGCAATTTACGCTTAGAGACTGGAAAGATGTTGATCCTGCAAACTTTGATGGTAAAGATCCAGAAGTTGCACCACGACCTGATGGCGAAATTTTCAATGAAACATTTGGAGAAAATGGGGCTGCACGTTTGAAGATTGATGCTTATGATGACTATTCAATGAAAGCGCCTATCAAATATTCGGATCGTTCTGGATTTGCAGATGTACGTATCATTGCAGGAAACTCGCATGTGTGGTTGCCAAATGGAGGAAATAATAAAGATAGAGATGTATATTTGACTATCGAAGGTATCAATACCAAAGGACTTTC
>JASLEN010000419.1 GCA_030151105.1 Dysgonomonas sp. | reverse complement strand
TAAGGATAAAAGCATCATTGCTTGATTTTGTTGCAATCTACGTACTCACAGCACCTTTTATTTTAATTGCAATTATTCTTGGAGAAAGTTATGTAATATACAATGCTTTTGTACTTGCACTTATGTTCACTCTAATACTTTGCAAAGATATAACTACACAAAGTTTGGGTAAAAGAAAGTGTAAATTAAAAATTATCAATGCAAAAAGAGGTGGAACTCCATCAATATTTAGACTGATATTTCGCAATCTTTTTTACATTATTTGGATTATAGATATTCTTGTATATTTAGTCAATTCTCATCAAAGATTAGGTGATATAGTGGCAGGAACAGATGTTATTCTAGAAGATAATAGACCAAGTTCTGCACCTATCTTTAGCATCAAAAATATAATTATTTTTTTGATAGTGTTAATATTTCTGACTCTACTATTTTGGGCAATTGTTTCCTTCATGCTACTCCACAGCAATACAATGAGATTGCTTTATAGTTAAATAATTCGCCTCCATTTTCATCAAACATTCTCTATTTGTGCTATCTTGCATACAATAAATAAACAAAAAAAATTATAAAGATTAAATATATAAAACATGTCAGACGATAAGAAGATTATTTTTTCGATGATGGGTGTTTCCAAGACCTATCCTCCACAAAAACAAGTTCTAAAGAACATTTACCTTTCTTTTTTCTATGGAGCTAAGATTGGTATCATTGGACTCAATGGTTCGGGAAAATCGAGCCTCTTGAAAATTATTGCTGGCATAGACAAGCAATATCAAGGTGAAATAGTTTCGGACAAAGGCTTCTCGGTAGGATACCTAGAACAAGAGCCTAAATTGGACGATAATAAAACGGTGAAAGAACTTGTGCAAGAAGGTGTACAAGATATCATGGACACGCTGAAAGAGTATGAGGAGGTAAACGAACTTTTTGGACTACCAGAAAACTATGAAGACCCTGACAAAATGGATGCTCTAATGGCTCGTCAAGCAAAATTGCAAGATAAGATTGATGCTTCGGATGCTTGGAACTTAGACAACCGCTTGGAACGTGCAATGGATGCACTTCGCTGTCCGCCAGAAGATTCCAAAGCTGAACATTTATCGGGTGGAGAGCGCCGTCGTGTGGCACTTTGTCGCCTGTTACTTTCTGAACCAGACGTGTTGCTACTGGATGAGCCTACCAACCACTTGGATGCTGAATCTATTGACTGGCTAGAGCAACATTTGCAACAATATAAAGGTACTGTAATCTGTATTACGCACGACCGTTACTTCCTAGATCACGTAGCAGGTTGGATTCTTGAACTAGACAGAGGTGAAGGTATTCCTTGGAAAGGAAACTACAGCTCGTGGCTTGAGCAAAAAACGAAGAAAATGGCTCAAGAGGAAAAACAAGCTAGCAAGCGTCGCAAGACTCTTGAACGAGAGTTGGAGTGGGTACAAATGGCTCCTAAGGCACGTCAAGCCAAGGGTAAAGCTCGTTTGAATGACTACGAAAAACTATTGAATGCTGACACCAAAGAGAGAGAAGAAAAATTAGAAATCTTCATTCCTAATGGACCTCGCCTAGGTAACAAAGTGATTGAAGCTATTGGCGTGTCGAAGGCTTATGGAGATAAGTTGCTGTTTGACGACCTCAACTTTATGCTTCCTCCTTCTGGAATTGTGGGTATTATTGGTCCCAATGGTGCTGGTAAGACTACCCTTTTCAGAATGATAATGGAACAAGAAACTGCTGACAAGGGTACGTTTGAAGTAGGAGAAACAGTGGCACTAGGCTATGCAGACCAATCGCACAAAGATATAGATCCTGAGAAAACGGTTTATCAAGTCATTTCTGGTGGTTCTGAATTTGTAAAAGTTGGAGGTAAAGAACTCAATGCTCGTGCATATCTTTCACGTTTCAACTTTGCAGGAGCGGATCAAGAGAAACTATGTAAAGTACTTTCGGGAGGAGAGAAAAACAGACTTCACCTTGCTCTTACGCTCAAAGCTGAGGCAAACGTATTGCTACTGGATGAGCCTACCAATGACATTGACGTTAATACGCTTCGAGCATTGGAGGAAGGATTGGAAAACTTTGCAGGTTGTGCTGTAGTTATTTCCCACGATAGATGGTTCTTAGATAGAATTTGTACGCATATCTTAGCATTTGAGGGCAATTCCGAAGTGTTCTTCTTTGAGGGTAGCTATAGCGAATACGAAGAAAACAAGAAGAAACGCTTAGGCAATGTAGAACCTAAACGAATTCGTTATAGAAGTATAACAAAATAAAAAAAGGAACTACAAAAAGTACATATATTGCAGTTATTCTGTAACTTCGTTATCCGAAAAATTGATTAACTGACAATAAATAATACCACAATCAAGGATGTCACAATTTATTATTTTATTGTGTTCGTTCTTGATTGTAGTGTTTATAATAATATAGCAGCCATCCAAAATGAGGATGTAGAATGCAAATGATTGAAAGAAAAAAAAGAGAAAGCCAAGCTTTTAAAATATCAACGCTAGTCACCCTATTTTTGCTATTAGCAACCAACTTTTCTTTTGCACAGGTTATCACCACATTTACAGGTACAGTAAAAGATTCAGCTACCAAAGAGCCTTTGCCCTTTGCAGTGGTTGCTTTCGACAACACCACAGTAGCTGCTTATACCAGCGAATCGGGACAGTTTTCGATTTCCAATAGACGCAACTTAACTAAAGTTACCATATCCCTATTGGGCTACGAGAGCCAAACATTTACGATTCCTGCCGAAAAAACAACTATTGAAGAAATATTTCTAGAATCTACAAATACTCAGTTGGCTGAAGTTATTGTTAAACCCAAAAAAGAAAAATATTCTAAGAAGGACAATCCAGCAGTAACACTTATCAAACAAGTAATAGCCAATAA
>JASLEN010000358.1 GCA_030151105.1 Dysgonomonas sp. | reverse complement strand
CTACGATGGAGAAGTAGGATACCTAATTGGAGATCTACCTCTTCCTAATTTGAAATGGGAGAAGACAAAAACCTTTGAAGTAGGGCTAGAGTCTCACTTCTTTGACCACAGGCTAAGAGGACAATTTACTTACTATAATCGTTTGACATCCGACAAACACTCGTATGTAAGTTTTCCTACCTCAACAGGCTTCTCACAAAGCTTGACGAATAATGGGAACCTTAGAAATAGAGGTGTTGAAATAGAATTGGGGGCAGACATCATCAAAACAAAAGACTGGACATGGATTTCTTCTGTCAACTTTGCTTACAACAAAAATGTGGTAACCAAATTGCCTGAAAACGGATTGGAAAGAAATAGACAAGATGCTGTAGAAATCTATACTGGAAACCAACTAGCTGACGGCACATACGAAAAGAGATGGGTTGGTGGCTATCAAGAAGGATATGAAACCAATCAGTTAGTCGTTTATCAATCAGATGGAATATATAGATCGTATGACGAAATTCCTAAAAATATGATTGTAGAAACAAACGGTACTAACGCCCAAAAGCTATATGGACCTGAAGCTTGGGCTGCGCTATCAGATGCAGACAAGGCGAAGAAAAGTAATATGCCGCTACAACCTGGTGATATGAAATGGAGAGACATCAATGGTGATGGTAAGATAGACCAATACGACAAGGTGCTAGTAGGAAACAGGACTCCACACTGGACAGGAGGGTTCAATACACAAGTGTCTTGGAAAGGATTAACTCTACATACCCGCTTCGACTTTGCACTTGATTATTGGATTTTCCAATCAAGCGATCAATCTAAGCTACCATGGTTTCTTGGCAATATGCAAGGGACATACAACATGACAACTGATGTCTTTGACACTTGGACTCCCGAAAATCCTGATGCAAAATATCCACGTTTCTTGTGGGCAGACCAAAATGGAAAGGCAAACTACAATATGCCATCTACCCTATTTGCTCAAAAAGGAAGCTATATGGCATTTCGTGAAATATCATTGAGCTATCAACTTCCAAAAGCTCTTGTAAGCAAATGGCAGATGGAAGCGCTGAGCTTTAGCATCACAGGACAAAACCTAGGATATTGGACTTCCAAAAAGAATACTGTATCATCTCCAGAGGTTACCAATGCTGGTGCTGGATACGCTTTGCCTAAGACTGTTATTTTTGGAGTAAATGTTACTTTCTAATCTACTTTTTAAAAAGACAAAATTATGAAAACAATAAAATCAACTATAAGAAACCTAATCATAGGTGCGCTTGCTCTATTCACCGTTGCCTGCAACCTAGACGAAGAGCCACTAGATTTTTATGGTAGCGAATCGTATTGGAAAACTGAAGCTCACTTTCACAACTATATGATAGGACTGAAGTCGGACTTACGCAAGAGAAGCTGGTTTCACCAATTTGAACTTGGAGAAGCTAGGGGTGGCTCTATAAAAACGGGCTCATCAATTGGTGGTGACTCATTAAACTATGGTGTATTAGCCAATCAATCACTGCATGTTGGTCAAACAGGTTTTAGCAACTGGGGAGATGTTTATGGTCGAATAACTAACGTAAACTTATTTATCCAACGTACAGAAGACACCAGTGTGCTAGACGAAAACACAAAGCGAAAACTATTGGCGCAAGCCTATGGTATGCGTGCACTATGGTATTTCGACTTATATCGTACATACGGAAGCTGCCCATTGCACTTGATAGCTAAAGTGGCAAATGGAGTAGTTACGCCTGAGGATTTGTATGAAGGGCGAGCTGATGCTTCTGAAGTAATGAAACGCATCAAGGAAGATTTGAAAAATTCGCTAGAATACTTTGGAGATAATAAGTCATTTGAAAGACAAAAGTCAACTTGGTCACGAGCAACTACTGAGGCTCTCATGGCTGACGTATATTTGTGGACTGCCAAAGTGAGCACATTGGACGACAAGGCTAATCCAGCCGATATAGCAGTAGCGAAAAAACATCTTCTGAGTCTTGTTTCTAATTATGGTTTAGAATTATTACCCAACTTTGAAGAAGTACACACTGGTGATGCTACTAAAAAAGGAAACAAAGAAGTCATCATGGCCATTCGTTATGCAGAAGGAGAGGCGACAAATAGTGCAAGCCTATTTGTATATAATTGGACTACTAGCCGTTTTAATGATGCTTGGCTCTATGAAGACGGTACTACTGTGACAAGCGACACCTTGAAAGTGGTATCGAGTGGAATGCTACGTGTAGAATATAAAAAGCAAATGTTTTTAAACTACGACAAAGAAGATACTCGTCGTGATGCCACTTTCTTATCTGTATATAATAAGGAGACTAAAGATTTGGCTGGACTTATTTTAAGAAAGAATTTAGGCATATACAATAAAGAAAAGAACGAACGAGTATATTGTGGCGACGAAATCTGGTACAGACTATCGTGGGTATATCTTGCACTTGCCGAAGTGGAAAACTACGAAGGTGGAGATCCTGCAAAATACATCAATATAGTGAGAGAAAGAGCTTATGGCAAGAATTGGAATCCAACTAAGCACTCTTATAAAAACTCAGACTTCACGACCAATGAGTTGGCTATCTTGAAAGAGAAAGACAAGGAGTTTGTATGTGAAGGACAAAGATGGTGGGATCTACGACGAATGACTTTGACTAAAGGAGGCAAACATCTAGTTTTTGCACCCGAAGGAAATATAGAATCAGCCGAACCTATATTGAAAGAAGAGACAGAAGCCCACAAAGTGCTTTACCCAATAGAAGTGAATTTGCTGAACAAGGACCCTAAGTTAACTCAAACACCAGGGTACTAAAGAAATAGTTTTACAATAGTCCGAAGTCCATTGGCTTCGGACTGTTGTTGAAAAATTAAGTTCGCAGAACTATTTATTGTCCATCTAGGTATAACTATCATTGTCGGTTATAACTTTAAAATGGGGCATTAATTATTTACTTTTAATTAATTACTATCTTATTATTTGAAATCAAAATCAACAATCCATGAAAAGAATATTTTCCTTACTAGTTCTATTAGGATCAATACTAATGAGTATAGCTGCTCAAGATATTGTCCAAGTTTCGCAACCTCAAATCCCTATTCTAATAGAGAGGGGGGACAATGTTTTGTTTTATATCAGATTGGATGCCAAAACAGTAACAACATTAGACGAATTAACAATCGACTTTGAGAATATCAATAATGGATTCTCTTTATCAGACATCAAAGCACTAAAACTATATTACGCTGGCACAGAAAACGTACAGCGAAAAGGTGGAGTATATTATGCGCCTGCACAATATATTTCTAGAGAGGCAGTAGGACAAACACATTCTGCCAATCCATCATACTCTGTTAAGAAATCAGAGGTAAATAAAATAACACAAAGCATAACCTTGAATGCCAATCAAAAACTAATAGAAGGCATCAACTACTTTTGGGTAAGCATAGAAATGAAACCTAAAACTTCTATTCACTCCACACTATTGGCAACAATATCGAATGCCAAAGCTGATGGAAAGTCAATAAAAATAGAAAATAAAGAAACAACAAATACACTCCGCCGCCTAGGTGTAGGAGTTCGCTATGCTGGCGATGACAATGCAGCTGCATATCGTATTCCAGGAATGGCAACTACAAATAAAGGAACTCTCTTGGCTGTGTATGACATTAGATATAATAATAGTGCCGACTTGCAAGAATATGTAGATGTGGGAGTAAGCCGCAGTACCGATGGAGGACAAACATGGGAACCTATGCGGACTGCAATGACATTTGGAGAATATGGTGGATTGCCTAAAGCTCAAAACGGAGTAGGCGATCCTGCTATCTTAGTAGATAAAAAAACAGGCACAATCTGGACTATTGCTGCTTGGACACATGGTATGGGCAATGGTAGAGCATGGCACAATTCTCAACAGGGAATGGATGTAGATAAAACGGCTCAACTAGTCTTATCAAAGAGTGATGACGATGGTAAAACATGGTCTGATCCAATCAATATAACTTCTCAGGTGAAAGACCCATCATGGTATTTCTTACTCCAAGGACCTGGTAATGGCATCACAATGGAAGATGGAACTCTTGTATTTGCAATTCAATATATTGGAACAGATAGAATACCTAATGCAGGTATTATGTACAGCAAAGATCATGGTAAAACGTGGGCAATACACAATCATGCTCGCACCAACACTACCGAAGCACAAGTGGCAGAAGTTACACCAGGAGTATTGATGCTCAATATGCGAGACAATAGAGGAGGAAGTCGTGCCGTTTACACTACCACAGACTTGGGTAAAACGTGGAAAGAACACGAATCTTCTCGTACTGCATTGCAAGAACCTGTATGTATGGCAAGTCTGATTAAAGTAAATGCTGAGGACAATATATTCGGAAAGGACATTCTACTATTTTCTAATCCTAACTCTACAAAATATAGAAACAATATTACCATCAAAGCAAGCTTAGATGGGGGATATACTTGGTCAGAGTTCAATCAAGTATTACTTGACGAAGGACACGGATGGGGATACTCTTGTCTCGCTATGATAGACAAAGAAACAGTTGGAATTATTTACGAAGGAAGTGCAGCTCACATGACTTTTCAAGCTGTGAAACTAAAAGATATAATCAAAGAAAGTAAATGAGAAATCTCCTATTACTCATAGCCTTCTGTATCTCCACAACATCATTTGCAGGGGTAGGGCATCTTTTGCCCAAGCCCCAGCAAGTGAAGGCTAACAAACATAGGTTTGCGATTGGCAATGTTCAACTTTTCACCTCTACACATACTTCTGAATGGGAGAAAATGGTTGAAGAATTGGGAGGTAGAGTTGTTCCCGCAAGTAAGCATAGAATTATAGTTTCCATTGTTGATGATTTACCTAACATTCCTTTGAACAAGGATGAAGCATACACACTATCAATCACCTCCAATGAGGTAAGAGTGCAAGCAACTACCGAAAAAGGAGCATACTGGGCAATGAAAACATTGGCACAATTGGTAGAGCGAAAAGGTAATACCAATTATTTTGAAGGCTGTGAGATTTTAGACTATCCAGCATTTCGTATCAGAGGGTTTATGCAAGATGTGGGACGAACCTATATTTCTCTAAATGAATTGAAACGAGAAATAGCTAAGCTATCAGAATACAAAATCAATGTATTTCATTGGCATCTGACCGAAAATCAAGGTTGGCGATTGGAGAGTAAAATCTTTCCTATGCTCAACGATAGTGTAAACTACGAACGACAAGCGGGCATGTATTATACATTGGAGGAGGCAAGAGATCTTGTTGACTTTTGCAAGCAACACAATGTATTGCTCATCCCCGAAATAGATATGCCTGGGCATAGCCGTGCTTTTGTAAAAACATTCAGACACGACATGCAGAGTAAAGAAGGTATGGCTATTCTCAAACTATTGATG
>JASLEN010000397.1 GCA_030151105.1 Dysgonomonas sp. | reverse complement strand
AAATCAAGAAGTGAAATTGTCAGAGAACAAAACGAACTAACGGAAAAGTCAGATACCATCAGCAAAAGCGAGCATGCTGTAGAATTGAAAAACCTCAATTTTGAACTGCTCAATATCGCTTCTGATTTTGTGAAAAAGAATCCAGAAAAAATTGCAAGTGTGATTTTGATAGATAACTTTTTTAAGAATGAAGAATCATTGGAGAGGCTAGGCACAGCTTTGGATCAATTGAGAGGTGTGGCTTATGATTTTCCATTGGCAGTACAGCTAAGAGAATATAAAGATGTGATTGGTAAATCGGCTGTAGGTGCTAATGCACCAGACTTCTTATTGAATGATGTCAATGATAAGTCATTCATGCTGCGCAATCTAAAAGAGAAGTACGTGCTGCTGACTTTCATTTCTACTACTTGTGAGGCTTGTATGGAAATTTACCCTCAGATAGTGAAAGAATATGAGAGTGTGAAAAAAGAAAAGATGAATATAGAGTTTGTTACTCTAGTCAAAGATATTGAAGACAAGCCAATGACCAAAGCGGAGAAGAAAGCAGCCAAATGGCCTACGCTTCCCGAATATGGAGGATGGAGTTCTCCAATCTTTGAAAGCTACAATATCAAAGAATTGCCTTACAGTATTCTTATTTCTCCTGAGGGGAAAATATTGGAAAGAAATGTGGCAGTTTACAATCTTAAAACTAAATTAGAGGGGTATCCCAATATAAAGATTAAGAAAGAGAACAAATACAAATAATTTCGAGTCCGTTCATCGAACTAGAATTTCAGCCTTAGCACGCAATGTTAGTAAAAGTTTTTGGAGCAGCAGTACAGGGAATCAATGCAACACTTATCACCATAGAGGTCAATTGTTCTAAGGGGATTAAGTTTATGCTTGTGGGACTTCCCGATGCCTCGGTCAAAGAAAGTCATGAGCGCATTATCTCTGCCCTACAAGAAAACGGATACAAGTTTCCTCGTCAACAAGTTATTATCAATATGTCGCCTGCGGATATCCGTAAGGAGGGCACAGCCTACGATCTTCCTCTGGCGATAGGAGTGCTGGCAGCTTCGGAAGCAATAAAGGACGACAAACTTGCTGATTATGTAATCATGGGAGAGTTGTCTTTAGATGGAACTATTCTTCCCATTAAGGGAGCATTACCCATTGCAATTATGGCTCGGGAAATGGGCTATAAAGGATTGATTCTACCCAAAGAAAACGGAAGAGAAGCTGCTGTTGTAAACAATTTAGATGTTTATGCAGTAGAAAATATATCAGAAGTTGTTGAGTTTATTAACGATCAATGCGTATTAGAACCTATAAAGGTGGATACTAGAGCTGAATTTGCTAATGCTCAACAAGACTTTATGTTCGATTTCTCAGAAGTAAAAGGTCAAGAGAATGTAAAGCGAGCGCTAGAAGTAGCAGCCGCTGGAGGGCATAATATCATAATGATAGGACCTCCTGGAGCAGGAAAGTCTATGATGGCAAAGAGAATGCCCTCTATTCTTCCTCCTTTCACCTTGCAGGAAGCTCTGGAGACAACAAAAATACATAGCGTGGCAGGACGAGTAGAGAAAGGTTGCTCTTTGATGTTGCAGCGTCCATTTCGTAATCCTCATCATACCATATCAGACGTTGCACTTGTAGGAGGAGGAACATATCCTCAGCCTGGTGAAATAAGCTTAGCACACAATGGAGTGCTTTTCTTGGATGAATTGCCTGAGTTTAATCGTAGTGCTTTGGAGGTCATGCGCCAACCCTTAGAGGATAGAACGATATCTATTTCAAGATCGAGATTCACAGTGGAGTATCCAGCAAGTTTTATGCTGGTTTCATCCATGAATCCTTGTCCTTGTGGTTTCTACAATCACCCCGACAAAGAGTGTGTTTGCCCTAATGGAGCAGTACAGCGTTATTTGAATAAAATTTCAGGTCCTTTATTAGATCGAATTGATATACAAGTAGAGATTGTGCCTGTTCCTTTTGATAAGATATCGGATACAGAACTAGCAGAGTCTAGTTTGTCAATTAGAAAGAGGGTCGTGAAGGCTCGAGAGGTTCAAGGAAAGCGTTTTGAAGATGAGGATGGTATTTTCTGTAATGCACAAATGACTCCTAAATTGTTAGCAAAATATGCAACTCCTAGCAAAGAAGGGTTAACTTTGTTGAAAACAGCCATGGAACGCTTTAATTTGTCGGCAAGAGCCTATGATCGGATTCTTAAAGTCTCTCGTACTATTGCTGATTTAAACTCCTCGGAAGATATCATGCCAAATCATTTAGCAGAGGCTATAAACTATCGCAACCTAGATAGAGAGAGTTGGGCGTCTAATGGGTGAAAGGAAAATAAAAACTAAAAAATAAATGTCATGAAATTTACAGCATTAAGCAATTCAATTTTTGAAAAAGTGATCAACGATTATCATCTCAAGGATGATGTGGATACACCAATCAATAATCCGTATGAGGTGAAAACAATTGAATACTATTTGTATCTAAAAAACTGGATAGATACCGTTCAATGGCACTTGGAAGATATTATTAGAAATCCTAATATTGATGCAGTAGAAGCATTAGCTATCAAAAGAAGAATTGATAAGTCGAACCAAGAGAGAACAGATCTAGTGGAGCTTATTGATAGTTACTTTTTAGATAAATATAAAAGCGTAAAAATTCAAGACGGAGCTAAAATAAATACAGAAAGTCCCGCTTGGGCAATAGATCGCCTATCTATTCTTGCTCTCAAAATCTATCATATGCAACAAGAGGTAGATAGAAAAGATTCTACTCCAGAGCATAAGGCTGAATGTCAAAAAAAACTAGATATATTGCTAGAGCAACGTGTCGATCTTTCGTCAGCAATAGAAGATTTGATCACAGATATAGAAGCAGGTCGAAAATACATGAAGGTATATAAGCAAATGAAAATGTATAACGATCCTAACTTGAATCCTGTGCTTTATAGTCAAAATAAATAATACTTACATTTCATCATCAACCATAGCCTAGTTCTAATATTTTTATGGCAAAAATTCTAGTTATCCGTACATCTTCCTTTGGCGACGTTGCTATGTTAGCCCCTGTAGTTTATTCCGTAGCTGCACGCTATCCTCAAGATAGATTTACAGTTATGACTAGGCAGGCATTTGCACCCATTTTTGATAATCTAGGATTCAATGTTTCAGTAATGCCGCTAGATGTTAGAAAAAAACATAAAGGTATATTAGGGCTGTTTAGGGTGATAGGGAAGGTGAAGGGTAGAGGATTTACTCATATTGCTGATGTTCATGATGTGCTGAGGTCTAAAGCTATTCGTTGGGCATTGAGTGGACCATTCACTAAAGTGGCAAAGATAGATAAGGGCAGGGGAGAAAAAGACAAGATGGTCAACTCTAAAGAGACTTTTCCAGCTCTTAAGCCTACTATACAGCGATATTTTGATGTTTTTGCGGAGTTAGGCTTTGAGGCAGAGAATTCATTTGAGAATTTGTTTGATTTTATTCCTCGAAATTTCTCTCAGTTGAGTAATGTAGTTGCTGAGAAACAAGGTACTTGGATTGGGATTGCTCCTTTTGCACAACATCAAGGGAAGATTTATCCAGTAGATAAGATGGAGAAGGTAGTGTCTATGCTATCGCAGCGAAGAGATACCTCATTGTTTATTTTTGGTGCTGGACCTAAAGAGATGTCAATAATCAATGAGTGGATAGAGAAATATCCTAATATTATATCGCATCATGGCTTGGTGAATCTCAGAAGGGAGATTCTATTGATTTCCTATCTAGATGTTATGTTGTCTATGGACTCTGCCAATATGCATTTAGCTTCACTCGTAAAAGTACCCGTTGTCTCTGTATGGGGAGCTACGCATCCTTCATTAGGCTTTTATGGTTTTGGTCAAGATTTAGATAATGCACTCCAGCTAGATATGTGTTGTCGTCCTTGTTCCGTGTATGGAAATAAACCTTGTGGTTTTACAGGTGAACAAGAGTACAAATGTATGAAGCAAATCTCGGAAGAGAGTATTGTAGAGCAAATAGAAAAAGTATTGACAAACACAGCTGCTGAATAATGAAACTAGCACTCCTAACACCGTTTTATCCATATAGAGGAGGTATTGCACAATTTAGTGATAGACTATATCAAGAGTTGGAAAAAGAGAATGAAGTGAAAGTATTCTCATACTCTACCTTATATCCAAAAATACTCTTTCCAGGGAAAACCCAATATGTTCCCAATCCTATTGAACGGGCAGATATGCCGAGCAGTCGCATCTTGAGTAGCATTAATCCCTTTAGTCATTCTCGCACTGCTAAGGCAATTAATGAATATGCCCCAGATGTCTTGATTGTGGCTTATTGGATGCCTTTTATGGCAGTAGCTCTCAGTAGAGTGTGTAAGAAGCTTAATAAAAATATAAAGATTATAGGATTAGTTCACAATGCCTTGCCTCACGAAAGATCGTGGTTTGACAAAACACTTGCAATGCGTTTTTTTAGAGAATGCAATGGTTTTGTAACAATGAGTGAGGGTGTTTGTGATAATTTAAAGGCATTAGGTTTGAATGTACCTACACTAGCCTTAGAGCACCCTATCTACGACCATTATCCAGCCAAAATAGATAAAGTAGTCGCGCAAGAAGAATTAAAACTCAAAAAAGATAAAAAGACTTTGCTTTTCTTTGGGTTGATTAGAAGCTACAAGGGCTTAGACTTGCTGATAAGTGCAATGAATCTGTTGGATGATTCCTATCAACTTGTGATAGCAGGAGAGTGTTACGGAAGTTTTTCATCCTATCAGCAATTGATCTACTTGTCGAAGAATAGTGAGAATATTAAAGCTTTTGAGCATTATATTCCAGACGAAATGGTTTCTACACTATTTTCGGCATCAGATGTATTAGTGTTACCATATCGTTCTGCAACGCAGAGTGGGGTTGTAGCTGTGGGCTATCAGATGGAGACTCCTATGGTGGCAACTAATGTAGGTGCATTGGGGAGTGCTGTGCGAGATTCCGGAACGGGTATTGTAGTGGACGAAGTGAGTGCAAAGGAATTAGCAAAGGGTATAAAAGCATTCTTTGAAGAAGAGGAGTCAACTCATTCGAAATATATGGAGCAATTGAGAAAAGAAAAAGAAAGGCTCTCTTGGTCTAGTTTTGCCAATTCATTAAGATTATTCATATCAGATCTTTGATAAGAGGGATTCTTCAACATAATTTAAGCATAAAAGAAAACCACAAAACATTAAATGTCTTGTGGTTCTTTATTTGCACGCTGTTCAGTTGATTAGTTCATTCTGAATAGACCGTATTTAATCATACATATAAATGCTCTAACGCCATCTCTCCAGCCTATTTTTTTACCTTCTTCATAGGTACGTCCATAGTAAGAGATACCTACTTCATAGATTCTTACGTTAGGGATTCTAGATATTTTAGCAGTTACTTCTGGTTCGAATCCAAATCTGCGCTCTTGCAATTTTAAAGACTTTATCATATCTGCTCTAAATATCTTATAGCAAGTTTCCATATCCGTAAGGTTCAGGTTGGTGAACATATTGGAAACGAAAGTCAGGATTTGATTCCCAATAGAGTGCCAGAAGAATAAGATTCGGTGAGGATTTCCTCCCATAAAACGAGAACCATATACTACATCTGCAAAACCTCTAACTATTGGCCTCAACAGAATATTGTATTCCTCAGGATCATATTCCAAGTCTGCATCTTGAATAATAATATAATCTCCAGTAGCCTCTGCAATTCCTCTATGTAGAGCAGCACCTTTTCCCATATTTTGCGGTTGTGCATAGAGCTGCATTTCAGCCTCAGGATGCTTGTCAATATATGCC
>JASLEN010000392.1 GCA_030151105.1 Dysgonomonas sp. | reverse complement strand
AGACTTTGTCTGTTTTTGGCTAGGTTTTGACTTTAAAAGTCATTCCTAAAAGTGGGCGGTGAGGGATTCGAACCCCCGACCCTCTGGGTGTAAACCAGATGCTCTGAACCAACTGAGCTAACCGCCCTTTTTCTTTTTGTTTTACTCTTTTGGAGTAACATTCTCTCTCAAATGCGATGCAAAGATAGGCGAAGTTTTTTTATCTCCAAAATAATTTGAAGTTTTTTTTCAAAAAAGTTTAAAATAATTTTCAAACACACTTTTTCACATACTATAATCTATTAATATTAATGATTTTGCCCTCCTTTGTAAAGATTTGAGTAATTTCGCATATCATACCAAATATTATAGACAAGTTTTAGAATGAAAGTAAAAATTATAAATAAATCGCATCACCCACTTCCTCAATATGCAACTCCTGACTCTGCTGGATTAGACCTAAAGGCTTTTCTGCAAGAGGATATCACGCTCAAACCCCTACAACGAGCTTTGGTCAGCACTGGACTTTCCATAGAACTCCCAAGAGGTTACGAAGCGCAAATCCGCCCAAGAAGTGGCTTAGCTCTAAAACATGGTTTGACAGTATTAAACTCACCAGGCACAATTGATGCAGATTACAGAGGAGAGATTGGCGTAGTGCTAATCAACCTTTCTAACGAAGACTTTGTTATAAAAGATGGTGAACGTATTTGCCAAATGGTAATTGCAGCTCATGCACAGGTTGAGCTCGTTGATTCAAATATTCTATCAGACACAGAACGTGGTGATGGAGGATTTGGACATACTGGCAAACAGTAATTTTCATTTTACAACACAACAAATTAGAAAGCATGAATCTACCAAGAGCTATATCTTGTATCCTACTATACGCAGTATTTTCTATTTCTTCATCTTTTGCACAGCAAGACACGAAGGACAATGGTAAACAAAAGCGCACATTCGACTTTTTGTATTACGAGTCTCTACAAGCCCGTGCACAAGATGACTATAGTTCAGCATTTGACTATCTGAAGCATTGTTATGCCTTGGATTCTACCAATGCAGCAGTATTATATGAATTAGGGAACTACTACAACACCATTGGCGACAAGCGTAGAGCATTCAAGATGTTCAAAGAAGCAGCAGCGAATCACCCTAACAACTATTACTATGGCACATCCTACGCTACGTTAGCACTAGAGCTAAACCAATTTGATGAAGCTATAAAGCAATATCTGCAATTGGTTGACTCCTATCCCGAGCGAAGCAATTTGTATATCTACTTAGCTGAATCATATCGTCAGACTGAAAATTATACAAAAGCGATAGAGTCGTTAGATAAGTTGGAACAATTTGTGGGAATGAATGAAAAAATAAGCATTCAAAAGTTTCAGTTATTTCGCCAAATGAAGCAAGAGCAAAAAGCATTTGCCGAAATACAAAAATATATAGACAAGTATCCAACCGAAATAAAATACTACGTCCTACTTGGCGATTTATATATGCATGCTGACAAGGACGACGAGGCTCTTCGCACATATACAAGAGCAAAGGCAATAGACCCTGATGACCCCTATTTGATTTCGTCGATGGCTAGTTATTATGAAAAACTAGGCAAAAGAGAAGAAGCTGAAGATGAACTTAAAATTGCACTCATCAGTCACAAGATGGACATAGAAACCAAATTAGGGATATTGGCTCAATATGTTTCTACTCTACAACAAAGACATAATGAGACCAAAGATGCCAATGCGCTATTTGACACCCTCATGGTGCAACATCCACAAGAGCCTAACCTCAACTTGATGTATGGCAACTTACTCAATCTACAAGGGAATAAAGATGCTGCTAGAGCGCAATACAAGATATTTGCAGAAGCAAATCCAAGCAATCCTCTAGGATGGGAGCAACTACTGTTCACAGCATATCCTGATAGTGTACAGCTATCTATTGATATTTGTAAAGAAGCTATAAAACATAATCCAGACCAACCTCAATTCTATCTATTTCTTGGATTATCTCATTATTTGAACAAGGAATATGAACCCGCACTTGCTATTTTGAAAGAGGGTGTACACCATGTAGAAAAAGAAAATATCAGATTACTATCTGATTTCTACGGACAAATAGGAGATTTGTATTATCACACTGAACAAGTTGACAGCGCATTTGTTGCATATGATGAGGCTTTGAAAGCAAACCCGAATAATCTTGGCATATTAAACAACTATAGTTATTTTCTCACCTTAGAAAACAAAAACTTGGATAAGGCTGAACGTATGAGTGGTATAACTATCAAGGCTGAACCTCTGAACCCAACCTATTTAGATACGTATGGATGGGTGCTTTTCATGCAAAAAGCATATCAGATGGCAAAGATTTATATCGAGAACTCAATACAATATAGTGAAGAGAAAAAAGAAGAAATTACCTCCGAAGTATTCGAACACTATGGAGATGTATTGTATAAAACAGGAGAGACTGAAAAAGCGCTAGAATATTGGATTAAAGCAAAAGAAGCTGGCGAAAGCAAATCCAAGACACTTGACAAAAAAATAGAAACTAAAGAATACATAGAACCATGACAAATAATTATTGGTCTAAAAAAATAACAGCTACGCTCTTGATTTTGGTACTCCTTGCAGGAGTATCAAGCTGTGGTTCAAAAAAAATCGCAATGGTGGATGGCAGTGGCGTACTAGAAGCCAAGTCTCATGATGAGGTTTTGGAAGATGTATTAGCCCACGAACTAGATTATAAAACAATCACAACCAAAGGAAAAGTTTCACTCAATGGAAAAGAAGTCACAACTATCTTCAAACTAGTAAAAGATGACATTATCCAAGCATCTATCCGCCCTATACTTGGCATAGAAGCAATGAGAGTGGACATTACTCCCTCCAAAGCCACTCTGATAGATAGACTAGGTAGTAGATATGCAGAAGTAAATCTGGACGATCCACAATTAGAACATCTTGTAGCCTTCAACTTCTACAATTTGCAAGCGCTCCTGACCAATCAGTTATTTTTGGCAGGCAGCAAAAAAGTAGAAAAAATCAACTACAAGGACTACAAGATAAGTGCATCTAAGAATCATTATATACTGAAAACCGATGACAAAAATGATTTGAAGTATAGTTTTTCGGTAGATGCATCCAATAGGATTGTTTCTACATTAATCAACAGCGAACCTAAGGAAATGAGTTTACTTTGGAGCTACGACCAGTTTGTATCGGACAAGGAATATATCTATCCGACCCATATGGTAGCAGACATCAAATTGATGAAAAAGAAATTCAAAGTCGCCATCTCCTATTCCAATCTAGACGTCAACACTAGCTTCAATGTTGACAGATCGGTCTCCTCTCGCTACAAGAAGGTAGATATACGAGAGATCATTGAGGGATATATGAAGCTCAAGTAAAACAAACATTGTTCATTCACTTCAACACTACATGAAAAAAGCTATTTTATTTATACTCTTACTCAGCATTGCAATGGCTCTCTCTGCCCAAAGATCTAAACTTAGAGATTTGGAAAAGCAGAGAAAATTGGCGTTGCAAGAAATAGAGAATACTGATAGACTTTTGAAAGACACAAAAATCAACACAGCATCTCTACTCAATAGAATCAAGTTGATTTCCAATCAAATTGACACTCGTCAGCGCATTGTTCAACTTCTAGAGCAAGAGGTAGAAAGCATTGGAGTGGAAGAAGAACATATTGCTGAAGAAATAAAGGAGTTACAAGGCGAACTTAGCATAAAGAAAGACTCGTATAAGAAAGCAATTGTAAGCCTTATGCGTAGTCGCCAGAGTGACAACAAACTCTTATTTGTGCTTTCTGGACGTTCGCTTACCGAATCGTATAGAAGATTTACATATCTCAAAGACTATTCCAATTGGAGAAAAAGACAAGCTGATGAAATTATAGTTCATAGCAAAAAGCTAGAACTGAAGCAGGACTCTCTTCAATTTGCAAAAAAAGAAAAAGAGCAACTCTTAGTCAACAAATCTCA
>JASLEN010000224.1 GCA_030151105.1 Dysgonomonas sp. | reverse complement strand
TCACGAGTTGACCGATATCGTCGTCGCCATCCATTATCGTTCTACCATTTCCATTCAGCTAACTTCAATCCTTCGTTTTATGGAGCAGTGGCAATTAAATATGACTTTGGTAGATAAGTTAGAGAGTAAAATTGTACTTTTAAAACAATAAAGACCAACAGAACATAGGCACTATGCTAAAAACGACACCAAGAGGTAGATATATCCTTATATTCTTTATCTCTACCATTATATACACTGCATGTCAGATGTTCTTTTTCAATACCATACTCAATAGCAGTATAGTATCCAAGGATGAATTATGGAGTGACTTGCTATTGCAATTCGCTATCATCTACCCATTGGTCTTGTCCATGTGTGCTGGAGACTTTCTGTTGGTTCGATTGTTAAATAAGTATATTCATTTATCCAAGAGCACATTTCTTCATATACTCATTGCTTTTGTAGGCAATATTATTTTGTGTAGCACCATTCATATCCTATTTGGAGCATTGCATCTCTACGTATTGCAGCTTCCAATGAATGATGCACTACCGTTGCAAGGCAATTTGATATTGAGTATCACAGCCAATATTCCTATCATATTAGTGATAGAGTTGATCTTCTATTTTCAATCGGAACAAGAGGCGATAACGGTATCTGAGAAGGCAAAGCGTGATGCACTCTCCTTTCAATATAATGCGCTGAGGGCGCAGGTCAATCCGCACTTCTTGTTCAATTCACTCAACGTACTATCTTCTTTGATCTATGAGAATCAAGATCTAGCAAATAAATATACAAAGGCACTTTCCCAGATTTATCGTCAAGCCTTGTCAATGAACGAAAGACCACTAAATACATTGGACGAAGAATTGCGCTTTTTCAGATCTTATGTTTTTTTATTGGAAATCCGATTCGAAAATGCTTTCAAAATTCACATTGACGAAATGGGAAAATATGGAGATAAGAAGATAATATCCTCCTGCCTGCAACTCTTGATGGAAAATGCCTTCAAGCATAATGTAAGCTCCGAAGAGAGCCCTCTATTTATTACACTCAACATCAATCCCTCTGGCATCGTTTTCTCGAATCATATTTCGCTAAGATATGATGTGGACAAAGGTGGCATTGGTCTCAAATATTTGGCTACACAGTGCGCACTTTATGGCAATAAGTTGGAAGTGGAGGATGATGGAAATATATTTACAGTCAAAGTTCCATTTATATCATGATAAAATATTTAATAGTAGAAAACGAGCGTTTAGCTTATCTTGAACTAAAACGTATGATGGAAAAACTACGTCCACATTTCATATTGATGGATAGAACTGAGACTGTGGTGCAATCAGTTGAGTTTCTTCAAAACAATAAACCCGATTTGATTTTATTAGATATTAGTCTGTCGGATGGTAGTTGTTTCGAAATCTTCAACCACGTGACTATCAACACACCCATTATTTTCACCACTGCTTATGATGAATATGCTATTCAGGCTTTCAAACATAACAGTGTAGATTATTTGCTAAAACCAATTGAAGAAGAGGATCTATTAAGAGCATTATCAAAATTTGAAGATATGCATCTCAACAAGACTAATCTCGTCTATGACTATAAGCAGCTAGAAAAGCTGGTTTCTAAACGAACGAAGAATCGTTTTCTTATACAAACAACTGATGCATATAAGTATATAGAGACAAAAGACATAGCATTCTTTTATAGTGAAGACAAAGTGGTATTTCTGCACACCTTTGACAATAAACGTTATCTCATCAACTATACCCTAGATCAGCTAGAGAATCAAATGAATAATGCTAGCTTTTTCCGAGTATCTCGCAACTGTATAGCAAATATTAGATCCATCAATAGTATCCACAAAGCATCTAATAGCAGGCTAAGTATTGAATTAGAACCGAAATGCCCTCATGAAGTTGTTGTGAGCCGAGTGAGAGTCTGCGATTTCTTGAAGTGGATTGACGATTCGGATGAATAAGAATATTTTACTTATATAGAACACTTCATTACTGAAAACAAAACTCATGAATTAGTAGATACAATACTAAGCTAAAAACTTCAATCCCAGATATAGAGAAAATAAGCAAAAAAGCAGCCTATTGTATATCCATACACAGGCTGCCTCTTTTGCATATTTTACTAAGTTCGTAGTGATATTATTAAGCGCTGCTCAAAAAAACAAATATCACTCTCTAAGAACGTTCTAAAATTTTTAATTATGGAGAGATAATCTCCAGTTTATCTCCCTTTACGATTAACCTCTAGATTTATTTAGAGAGTATAATCTCCCCCTTTTGTTGCTGTTATAGTTTCTGGATTAAATAAGATGGCTGTAGTTCCAGCTCCTACTACTTTCTTTTTCACAAAAAATGCTTGATAAGGCGCAATGTAGATGATAGGCGCATTTGGAGTAGCTATATCTACTACTTCCATAGTTGCCGTAGCACTAATTTCCCATCTTGGAGCTTTATTACCACCAATTACTAACGACATAAATGAATCATCACTCTTTCCTCCCCATACTTTGTATTGCGGTTCAAGGCTTGTATTCTCAGCTAAGAATTGGTTTAAATTCAAGTATGAAGGAAAAGGGTTTACAATCAAATGATACTTTTCATTGTTCAATGATATGGAGAACGAACCAGTTGTTGTATTGTAATCGCTTGCTTCTTCAAAAATAAAGCGTCCACCTACATTGTCTCCACTTGCATTCACTCTTGACAATGTTTCCGAATCATGGTCTCTAGAAGCTGCACCAACTGCATTACTTGGAGTATATTGATATTTATCCAAAGTAGATGGAAATTGGAATACTGGATTGATTGCAAACAATTTGTCGATGTATAGCATAAAACCTGTTCCTAAGTTGAGGGCTTGTTCTATTTTTCCAAATGGACGTGTAAGAACTCCATTTTCTGCCCCTTGTTCATTATCTGGATTCTGAGTATTGTACAAACTGATGTAAGAGGATTTTTGAATAGGTTTGTCTTGCGTATCTCTAGCAATATAATCTCCTGCATACACTTTTCGAAGTGGAGCCGAAAGCATTAGCCACCTATTTTGCTCTGCATCTTTTATTCTCATTTCTATAGATACAGATTGATAGGCTAATTTGTGAATATTTCCAATCATAGCCCTATCCAAAAGAAGTAGTTCCTTAACACTCTCTGAGCCATTTAGTTCTGGATAATTGGTTGTTACCATAGGAATAGTGACATCAACACATGCTATTGGCGTATGCTCTACAGCATTACCACTCATATCTGTCCAGTTGAATGGATTGTACCACAAACTATTTACCGCTCCTGTCCATTTAAGAGCCGCATTTGAACCAGTGATTACTGTTACGGTTAATTCTCCTTTTGGAAAATTAATATTCCCATATTCGGAATTGCTACTAGGGACCTGTGGCAACACCATGTATTTCGCTGTAGATGTGATATTATTTAGAGTTATACTACTTTGCGGATTATTTGGTAGTTCTATTATACCATCCGCTTCATACCATTTAAAGTTAGTTCCACTTGGTAGCTCGTTTATGCTGATTGTTAAGTTATCACCTGGACATGCTGTATATTGCTTATCGCTGCTTTGCAGAATGTAGAAATATGCCCTTGCTTTTACTTCTTTGTTAGTGCTTGTAGCATTGTCGTAGTAAGATATCTGATACTCAAACATGTCAATACCATCTGGCAAAACAACATCTCCACTGTGTTGATAAGTTACTTTGATTGTATTGCTCGATGTAGCTTTATTAATCTCACCGCTAGCTGTCAATATCCCAGATTTAGGTTGCGTGAGTATTACGATTTTAGGGTTTGAGCCATCAAATCCTCCAATAAAATCATCAGGCAAGATATCGTTATCTAGTATCGGTGCATTTATTTTCTTAAATTCTTGCAAAGTGTAGGAATCATCAGTTGCTATAAACTTGGATACACGAATCAACTGGTCATTCCAATTGCAATCACGATACGCTCGTGCTGCAGTACCTTTATGATTTGTTGCATCTTGTACTCCTAAATCATTTGTACCCCAACTCCAAGCACCCTTGAATGCATACGGCGCTGTAAGATTGAATGAGTTGTCACCCAAACGAAGAATATAATAACCAAACTCGTCGTCTATTTCTATTTTTAGTTCTCGTTCTTCTCCTGCTTTAATTGCCGAATTTAATCCGCCATTAGCAAGGGTTGCCATTTTATAAATAGATGTTGAAGATATTTCATTTTTATATATCGCAATAGGTGTATTTTGAGAAACGTCTGTCTGAGCATTCTCCTCATTACCAACCCAGACTACTATATACTTTTTAGTTCCCTCTTTTATTATCTTTGGATTTCTAGCAGGATTGGTTGTACTTGGTTCTACAAAATAGGCATGTGTGAGGAAGATAATAGGTTCTATACTGTTGGTGTATGTTTTGCCATTCCATGTTATTTCCGTCATCTGAAACTTAGACATTTGAGACAAATTCCCATTAAATGGAGAATAATTCTCAATAATATCTGTTATCTGCATATTTTCATCACGTATGATCTTACTAAATGTGTACTTTTTATCCAAACGGTTAGGAGCATCTCCTTTGTATGTTGTCAAGTCCTCATTTATGATAAATGGATCGTACATAAATTGGTTCCAAACGCTAAGTGCTGGTGAAAATTTATCTCCCGAACCATTACCTATCGCAAACACAAAACCAGAAGCATTGTCAGTACCACCATCAGGTCTAGCCAAAACAGCCATCTCTGCCGAAGCATCATTATCCATATCTGCAATCACTGGATATTCAAATCCAGTAAATGACCATGCTGGTTTAGAGAATAATATAAATTGGGGATGAGTTACTTCTGTCATATTTGTTGTAATAAATGGAGAAGTTGCTTTGATAATACGTAGATTACGCTCATCTCTGTAGCAAATTTCCTGTGTTCCATCATTGTCAAAGTCAAACATGGTAAATCCTGTATTTATAGACCTATCATCATGCCCTAGAATAAAGGATAACTTTATACCATTCGTCACTCGGGTCGCTTCAGGTTCTGAAGGATCGTATGTGAAAGCAGCTATCACACCCTGTGCTCCAGCAAAACTGGCAGCATCATTAGACCATCCAGATGTTGGAATTCCTTGATTCTTAACATTAGGATGTTGTGGCGTCGTCGCAAAATTGATGTTTCCCGAAAGAATTGCAATTTCGGGTAAGCGATATTTCTTACCGTTATGTTCTTGCATCCTTCCATCAATATCACCTATATATACATATGAATGGCTACCTTGAGCATTAGCATTCGTATCCCAGTCAAATGATCTATCAAAAAGACGAGAAGGGGCATTAAGCGTCGTGTTTTTGACTACATTATCATTAGCATCTAATGATAAGAAACCAGGATCCCAAACTGTGATATTGAGAGAACCATTGTGATAGCCAGTTCCTGTTGTTCTTCGCACTGTAACGACATCTGGTATACCATCTCCATTGATATCTGCAACTCCTGTATGCCCATCTAGGGAATTTGGCAAAGTTATAGTCTTATATCTACTACTATTGCTACCTGTACCACGCAAATCTAGGTCATAATAGACTTTATTTCCTGCAGCAATCTCATATTTTCCATCAAGATCTAAATCATATGCATAGCTAAAGCCAATATATTTATCATAAGCATGCCCTCCCTGAGTAGAACCAACAGATGCAGTAGAGCCTAGTTGATCAAGAGTTAGCAGCAATTTTCCTGTAGAGAGATCGTATATTTTATTGTACACTATCACTTCAGGCTTTCCATCTCCATCTATATCTACTATCTGTGGGATAGGTTTATCCCATTGCTTGCTTGGTGCGTCGCTATTATAGTCTGCAGCAGAGACCCATCTAGGAGTAGTGCCTATTGTATAATAATTCCCATCAACGGGGCTACTCAATTTGTCCAAGTTATAGCAAACTACTTTATTGTTATAAGGACCATAACTAGCATTAGATGTCAATTGTGGAAGTGTTACCACCACCACTACTTGGTCTTTTGTTCCACCAACATCTTCTTTTCTCAGTTTCGCCATTGCTATAATCGATGGTGATTGATGATGCCCACTACCACTAAAATATGTGGCTGCACCAGTTGTTCTTTGATCCAAACGCAATCTGGCCAATCGACTTCCATTTTGTCCATTATATACATCTAGATATGTAAAAGCTCCAGTCAAGTATGAAGCCGAACCATACTGACCTATAGCAACAATTTCAGGATACCCATCTCCATCTAAATCCCCAACTAGTGGAATGGAGAATCCATACTGGCGCTCTATAGTAGAAACAGTTGCATTTGTTTGAAATCTGTATTCCGATGTAAAATCGACAAGTCCCATGAAGTCAAAGCATGTTTTCCCAATATAATCATTAGGATTTACAAATCCTGGTACATCTTCATAGTCTTCAGGATTGATCGCAAATGGACTTGTTGTGTTTGTCAAAGATGTCAATGGTTGTGCTTGAACTAATGCAACTATTGCCAACAAGTGAATAAGTAAATATATTTTAAGTTTCATTTTTTTTCTTTTAATAATTCAACAGTCTTAGAGTCTTTATTCAGCAAGTTTACAACGCACTGACAACATTGATGATTTAGAGGCACTTCCTCTATATACTCCATTGTTACCATGCCACAAGCCTCTGTAATTTGCACTATCATCTCCTCCAATGGGAGTAAAGGCATCATTACTAGTCCACATTCCTGCGTAGTTGCCATAGCCTTGCGCTGCTCCACTTTGTAGTGTCCCTATTAACAAGGCGTCAAAACCATTTTCATCAGCAGTTTTACTTTTTGATGAATAGGTGTGGTTGACATTATTTATCAATGTTTTAGATCTGAAACTCTGTCCCCATCCTTTACTAATGTCTCCTCCAGAAACAAATGGTCTCCAGTCCGATGTATTTGCATAGGTAGGTGTCCATGCTTGTGACGAAGAGGATAGATCTGAATATAAGCTAGGATTGCTTGCCAGCTCTGCCTCTAGATTATTCCAATCTAAATCACTAGGAATTACCCAACCAGCTGGACATATTCCTTGTAAGGTGGACTTCTTTGTTGCTTGATCAGTTGATATTAGACTTTCCTCAGCAGCGAGATTAGCTATAGCTGCTTGCCAAGTGTACAGATAGCCGTATGTTTTGTTTGTTTCTGTAGTGTTTGGTTTTGCAAAATATGCTTTATCCAGAGCATTGCTTGCATTTGTATTTTCTGTTAATGTGATGTTTGTGTTTTTTGTCGAAACTAAATTTCTGGTCATCCAACATCCAGCCGCCCCAAATTTCCCTGTCGGATATTCATTATCCTCTATATCTCGCAAAGGATCACCGCATTTCGTAAATTCTCCTGGATCACTACCATCACACATGAGTCCCTTAGCAGGATATGGTTTTAGAGGAGTCCAAGTAGATCCACTCCAAATATGAAGTCCTGGACATAGCATTGCGTCCCTAACTGTTACACCCTCATTCCCATCTTTTCGCTCCATATTATAGACCAACAGACCAATATGCTCTGATGCATCCAATCCAGTAGCACCTCCAGCTATATCCAAATCATCTCTACTTGTTAATTTAACTCGGGGGAGTATCATCCCTTTGTCAGAGTTAGCTCCTAAATTGGCATTTTGCCTTAGCTCTAGTAATACTCCTTTTTGTGGAGCAAGCTTAGAGCCAATAGTAACCTGGGCTATGCAATTTGCTTGAATGAAAATTAAATATATGCAAAGGAATTTAATTTTTTTTGCCATACTTTGATTGTGTCGTTTTGTGTTAATAATTATATGTTTCTACTATCTCATAATCCTATTTCAAGGTCTGACGAGCGAGTGCGATGAAAAATCCATTAATAAAAGACAAATTTAAGTTATATTACAATAACGATCAAGCAATTATAGTTTTTTCTCAGTACCACTGTATAGATTCTACGTTTTATGAAGGTTAGATATTATTAGATTATTATATATGTAAATTATAGTACACAAAGTGGCTGTGCACAAAAATATACGAGTCGAGAAAAACAGCTTCAGATTATCTACTTCAAAAAAAACAATTCTACAATTGAGGAAAATCAATTAATAAAGATGCTATATTGCATCAATGTAAAACCTCTAAGAATAAAAGACAATCAACATTTAACCTAAATCAATATCATAAAATAAAGTTTTTAAATATGAAAATTAGTCATTACTTATCCAGAGCCATAATCGTATCGCTCTCTATCTACTTTTTCACCAGTTGTAGTCCTGAGAGGATCGAAACATCCGAATCTTCAAACGACCTTGTTGCTGACACTCTAGCCACTAGTTGGGACGAGGGTATGCCATTAGGCAACGCCGTTATTGGTTCTTTAGTATGGAAAAATGGAAACAACCTGAGGCTTTCACTAGATCGTACAGACTTGTGGGACTTACGTCCAATGGACAGCATATCGGGCGAAAACAATCGTTTTGCTTGGGTAAAAGAACAAGTAGATAAAGGAGATTACTTACCAGTTCAGAAAAAGTATGACCATCCATACGATGCTTTAGCAGCACCTTCTAAAATACCTGGAGCTGCATTAGAGATAGGTTTGAGCAAAATAGGTTCACCTAGTCATGTACAGTTATTTCTCAACAATGCACTCTGCGAAGTGAACTGGGAGAATGGAACTACAATGAAAACCTTTGTTCATGCAACTCAACCAGTAGGCTGGTTTATGTTCGAAAACTTAAC
>JASLEN010000219.1 GCA_030151105.1 Dysgonomonas sp. | reverse complement strand
ATTGACACGCTATGAGAAAGTTCAAACTCGCATTTATGAGTCTTCAGTAGAGGCTTCGCTTCAAGTGGCAAGTGATATTGCTGCTCAAATTAAAGGAAAGCAAGCTGCTAACCAACAATTTGTATTGGCTCTTCCTGGAGGAAATTCACCTCTATCAGTCTATCAAGAATTGGTGCGTATGCACAAAGAGGAAGGGTTGAGCTTCAAGAATGTTGTTGTATTTTCTGTTTATGAGTTTTATCCATTGAAACAGGAGTCTAATAGCAATCTTAAATTACTTAAAGAAACTTTCCTTGATTTGGTAGATATTGATTCTAAAAATATTTACTCACCAAGTGGAGAGGTTAAGAAAGAAGAAATCCTAAACTTCTGCAAAGAGTATGAGTCTTTGATTCAAAAAGCAGGAGGTATTGACTATCTACTTCTTGGTCTTGGACGTGGAGGAAACATTGGACTGAATATCGCAGGATCAAGTTCTGGCTCTCAAACTAGACTTATTCTTCTAGATGTTCAATCTAAGAAAGAAGCTCTTAATACATTTGGATCTATGGATAATGTTCCGCCAAGTGCTGTAACAATGGGGCTTTCTACAATAATGAAAGCAAAACAAGTTGTTGTAATTGCTTGGGGAGAAGACAAAGCAGCAAGTGTAAAAGATGTAGTAGAAGGTGAATTATCTGACTCAATTCCTGCTTCATGTTTGCAAAATCATACCAATGCACAAGTGTTTACAGACTTAAACGCTGCATTCGATTTGACTAGAATTTACCATCCATGGTTGGTGACTAATTGCGATTGGGATAACAAACTTATCCGTAGAGCAATTGTATGGTTGTGTCAAAAACTAGGTAAACCAATTTTGAAGTTGACAAACAAAGATTACCAAAACAATGGTTTGGAAGAATTGCTTGCACTTTATGGTTCTGCTTACAATGTAAATATTAAGATTTTCAACGATCTTCAACATACTATTACTGGTTGGCCAGGTGGAAAACCTAATGCCGATGATACTAATCGTCCTGAGAGAGCAAATCCGTTCCCTAAAAATGTGATCATATTTAGCCCTCACCCCGATGATGATGTTATCTCGATGGGAGGTACATTTAAACGTCTTGTTGATCAAAAACATGATGTTCACGTAGCTTACCAAACTTCAGGAAACATTGCAGTAGGAGATGAAGAAGTAATTCGTTACACTTCATTGCTTGAGGACGTGCGTAAAAAATATGAGCCAAACAACGAAGAGGCTAAAAAACGTAACCAAGCTATTCTTCAATTCTTGTTGCACGACAAGAAAGAAGGAGATGTGGATACTCCGGACGTATTGTTCATGAAAGGACATATCCGTCAGCAAGAGGCATTTACAGCTTGTCGTTATGTTGGTATGGATGTTTCTCAATCTGTATTCTTGAACCTTCCGTTCTATGAAACAGGGAAAGTGAAGAAAAATCCTATTTCAGCTGAAGATGTAGAAATCGTTAAGAAATATATCAGTTCTATCAAACCTACTCAAATCTTCGTAGCAGGAGACTTGGCTGACCCACACGGAACTCACAAAGTTTGTTTGGATGCTATTCTTGCAGCAATTGATGAATTGAAAGGTGAATCATGGTTGAAAGACTGCCGTATCTGGATGTATCGTGGAGCTTGGGCTGAATGGGAAATTGACCATATCGAAATGTCAGTGCCTATTTCTCCAGAAGAATTGCGTTTCAAACGTAATGCTATCTTGAAACACCAATCTCAAATGGAAAGTGCCCCATTCTTGGGTAATGATGAGCGTCTGTTCTGGCAACGTTCAGAAGATAGAAACCGTGCAACAGCGCAATTGTATCATGAGCTAGGTCTTGCTAGCTATGAGGCAATCGAGGCTTTTGTTGAGTATCATCCTCTATAATTAATAATAGAATAATAATGCCTTTTGATTTTGCTATCAAAAGGCATTATATATAAAAACAAGCATATAATATATATAATGAGAGTAATTATTCAGAAAAATTATGACAACATGTCGCAGTGGGCGGCAAACTATGTTGTTTCCAAAATAAATGCAGCTAAACCTACTGCTGACAAGCCATTCGTACTTGGATTGCCTACAGGCTCTACTCCAGTAGGGGTTTACAAAGCCTTGGTTGAGCATTATAAAGCAAAGCGTGTTTCGTTCGAAAATGTAATTACATTCAACATGGACGAATATTTGGGAATGCCCAAAGATCACGCTCAAAGCTATTATCACTTTATTCACGAGCATCTATTTAATCATATCGATATTAATAAAGAAAATATCAATATGTTGGATGGAATGTGTAAAGATATCGATGCTGAGTGTGCTGCGTATGAGAAAAAGATGAAAGACGTTGGTGGAGTAGATCTATTCCTTGGTGGAGTAGGTGTTGACGGGCACTTGGCATTCAATGAGCCGAGTTCATCTCCAACTTCTAGAACAAGAAAAGTGAGCTTGACACAATCTACTATTCGTGCAAACTCTCGTTTCTTTGATAACGATATGTCAAAAGTTCCTACAGAATCTGTAACAGTAGGAGTGGGAACTGTGCTTGATGCCAAAGAAGTGCTTATTATGATGAGTGGAGATGGTAAGGCTTTAGCTTTGCAAAACACAGTTGAAGGTTCTGTTTCTCAATTTTGGCCTATTACAGCAATTCAACTTCATCAAAATAGTATTGTAGTTTGTGACGAACCAGCTACATCAGAGCTTAAAGTAAGAACTTACAATTACTTCAAGTTTGTAGAAAAAGATAATTTAGATGCTGCTAGTTTATTGAGATAATATAAACAGCGAATCATATTCTAAATAAAAGCCACTTTCGAGTGGCTTTTGTTTTTTTAGCAAAACTAGGAAGTATATATGGAGCTTTATTTGTGCGCTTATTATATGTTTAGTGGAAATGAATTAAATTATGATCCCAGTCAGAAGTAATATGTCGAAGTCTTTTGACGAGAGTAGATATTTGTTCACTGAAAAGAGAAAAATATCCTTGTTTCTTTCTAGCTGTAGTATATTAATTAATACGATGAGTTGTTTTTCGAAAACTTAATAAGTCAATTTTAATAACCTACTTCCTGGAAGATGCGTATATATCATCGAATATGAGCCCACGTTCTCGAAAACAGCCAACCTGTTTTGTGTGAAATTACGTCTTAAGGTGGATTGTGAAGAAAATATAGAGAGGTGAATCTAGCACTCAGAAAGGAGGCTTTTGGCTAAATTCCATTTTTGTCAAAAAAAAGAGAAAAAAATCTCACCTCGTAACCTTCATGTTGTTATATAGTTGTGAATATTTGGCGAAAAATCTTTTAATTTCTTTTGTAAAACATTTGCGAGATTAAAATAAAGCGCTACCTTTGCATCGCATTTGAGAGATAAACGATGGTTTTGAATCGAATGTTTAAAAGAATGAGATCTTTGATTTAATGACATACAAACAAGCAAG
>JASLEN010000178.1 GCA_030151105.1 Dysgonomonas sp. | reverse complement strand
ATTCTTACTTCCATGATATTGTCAAGAATCTTTCCACACGAAGTTGGAATAAAGTCGTAATTGTGGTCATACGAGATGAGAGGTCCACATTCAGTCATTCCGTATCCAACTGTGAATGGGAATTTTATTTTATACAGAAATGCTTCTACTTCAGCATTTAGAGCAGCTCCACCAATAATCATTTCGTGGAAGTTTCCTCCTAATGCCTCCATTAGAGTGTTCTTAATCTTCTTGTAAATCAAATTGTTTATTCCAGGAATAGCCAATAGAAACTTCATTACAGGCTTGCTGATTTTAGGAAGAATTGCACTCTTGTACATTTTTTCCAAAACCAACGGTACTGAAATAATAAGTCGAGGTTTGATCTCTCCAAATGCTTCTGCAATTATTCTAGGAGCTGGAGCTTTACCCAACAGGTTCATGTGCGCACCTTCTGTTAATGCATACAAAAACTCAAAAGCACAGCCGTAAGCGTGAGCAAGAGGAAGGAATGATACAATGTTTTCGCCTCTAAATAGGAGCTTGAGATAATGTGCATGAGTGACGTTTCCTGCCAAGTTGTTGGCAGATAGCATAACACCTTTACTAAATCCTGTTGTGCCCGAAGTATAGTTGATTAACACGAGTTCCGAGTTATCGACTTTGGCATATTTGATATCTTCCTTTTTGTATCCATTTGGATATTTTAGAGACATATCAGCATCTAGTCCTTTTACTATGTTGCTATATTTGTCTGTCTCGCACTCATAGAGGCAGTTGAAGTCGAATGAATCTACTGAGAAAATAGCCTTTAGGTCAGGCATTTCTTCAATTTGTAGATTATCAGCAATGTTCTTGTCCGAGAATAAATATTTAGAATCGGAATGATTGACAATATGTTGAACATTGTCAGGATGGAACTCTTGCAAAATAGGAACAATTACAGCTCCGTAGGTGAATGTTGCGATATAGGTTGCACACCATGTGATATTATTTCTACCAATGAGTGCTATTTTGTCGCCTTTCTTAACGTCTAATTTTTCGAATAAGATGTGTGTTCTTGCTATTTCTCTTGCAAAATCGCTATAGAGTAATGCTTGTTTGGTTGAGTAATCTGAAATACCAGGAAGATCCCAGTTGTTCTTGAAACTTTGTTCATAAAGATTTATGAAGTTTTCCTTTATCATTATTGCTCATTTTAGTTGATAGTGTGCAAAATTAGATACAAGGATTATAATCTACAAATATTTATAGATTAAATTCCTTAAAATTTAGTACTTTTGCAGACCTTGACTATGCTATGTGCTATTTTAAAGCATCTTAGCATTTTTGTTATTATAATGAGAATAAAGAAGAAATGATAGATAATTCGGTATTTGAAAATAAAACAGCTTTGTATCATACTTTGGGCTGTAAATTAAATTTTGCAGAAACTTCTGCCATTGGACGTCAGCTTTCAGAAGTTGGGGTTCGTAGAGTGCGTGATGGCGAAATTGCTGATATTTGTGTAGTCAACACTTGTTCTGTAACAGAGTTGGCTGATAAGAAATGTCGCCAAACGGTGCGCAAACTAATAAAGGACAATCCAGGTGCTTTTATTGTTGTTACGGGATGTTATGCGCAATTGAAGCCGCAAGAAGTAGCAGATATAGATGGTGTTGATTTGGTATTAGGTTCGGAGCAAAAGCTTGATGTGGTATCGTATTTAGACGAACTGAAAAAGAAAGATAAAGGAGTTGTTGTAACTTCTAAAACAAACAATATCAAGAGTTTTGTGCCTTCTGTGTCTCACGATGATAGAACTCGTTATTTTTTGAAGGTGCAAGATGGTTGTGATTATTTCTGTTCGTTTTGTACCATTCCTCATGCTCGTGGACGTAGCCGAAATGGAACTATCGAAAGCCTTGTAGAACAAGCTAAAGAGGTGGTTGCACAAGGTGGAAAAGAGATTGTATTGACAGGTGTAAACATTGGAGACTTTGGAAAAACTACTGGCGAAACATTCTTCGATTTGGTGAAAGCCTTGGATGAGGTAGAGGGTATTGATAGATATAGAATATCATCAATAGAGCCTAACTTGTTGACTGACGAAATTATAGAGTTCGTTTCTACTTCCAAACGATTTGCGCCTCACTTTCACATTCCATTGCAGTCGGGTTCGGATGCCGTGTTGAAGTTGATGCGTCGTAGATATGATACAGCCTTGTTTAGACATAAGGTGGAGATGATAAAAAAGATTATCCCTCATGCTTTTATTGGTGTTGATGTGATAGTGGGAACTCGTGGCGAAACGGATGAGTATTTCACAGAATGTGAGCAGTTTTTAGAGAGTCTAGATTTCTCTCAGCTTCATGTGTTTACTTATTCAGAACGTCCTAATACACAGGCATTGAAGATAGATCACGAAGTAGATCCTCGTACAAAACAACAACGTAGCAAGGTATTGTTGGATATGTCTGACCGAAAATTAGATGCTTTTTATAAATCGCAGCAAGGAACTACTCGCAGAGTATTGTTAGAACATACACAGCATGGAGCTAAAATGCTTGGATTTACAGAAAACTATGTACGTGTGGAGGTTGACTATGCGCCAGAAAAAGCAAACGAAGTAGTTATGTTTACTCTAGGAGAATATAACGAAGATAAGTCAGCACTTCAAGAAAAGAAATAATAGCTAGATGAGTAAGGTGGGATATTATATTGTTTATTACAGTTTATACACTTGGATGTTTCTCCATGCGCTATTGCCCTTTCGAGTTTTATATTTACTGTCAGATTTCTTATATCTGATTGTTTACAAATTGGTTGGATATAGGCTAAAGGTGGTGAGAACAAACTTGAAGAATTCTTTCCCTGAGAAATCAGCAGAGGAGCTAAAGGCTATCGAGAAAGAGTTTTATCATCATTTTTGTGACTATTTTGTAGAAACCATAAAACTACTGCACATCTCTGATGAGGAGGCTGAAAAACGAATAACATTCAAAAATACAGACATCGTAAAAGACTTGATGAAGGACGGCAACTCAGGACTTATGTTCTTGGGACATTATGGCAATTGGGAATGGGTTCCGTCACTTACTCGCCATTTTAAGGATGGAGAGAGATTGGGGCAGATTTACAAGGCTCTAAAGAATAAAGCTGTAGATGATTTATTCCTAAAGATAAGAAGTCGATTTGGTTCTTTCGGAATTGAGAAAAGTCAAACGGCACGAGAGATTGTCAGATTGAGACGTGCCAACGAACGAGTATTGATTGGCTTTATGGCGGATCAAACTCCTACGGCACGAAACATTCATTATTGGACAGACTTTCTAAATCAAGACACAGCTGTTTTTACGGGAGTAGAGCGTATTGCAAAACAGTCTGGCTTTACGGTAACCTATCTTGATGTGGTGAAGGTAAAACGGGGACATTATGAATGCGAAGTGAAGTTAATTTCTGACAAACCAAAGGAGGAAGAAGAGTTTGCTATCACAGAGCGCTATGTGCGTGAGATGGAGAAAACTATCCTTCGCAATCCAGCTTATTGGTTGTGGACGCACAAGCGTTGGAAGTATAGAAGAGAGGATATTCCCGAATTGTTGCGCCTAGGACATTGATTAGATATGAGTAAAGTAGCGGTTGTCATTCTCAATTGGAATGGAAGAAAATTGATGGAACAATTTCTCCCTTCGGTGGTTCGAAATTCGTCTCATGCAGAAGTAGAAATAATAGTGGCAGATAATGCATCCTCGGATGATTCTGTCACTTTTGTACAAAATACCTATCCCGCAATTCGAATTATAGAACTTCCCGAAAACTACGGATTTGCTGAGGGGTATAATCAAGCATTGAAGCAGGTTGATGCAGAGTATTTCATATTGCTCAACTCAGATGTTGAGGTTGATGCAAATTGGTTGAAACCTATGATCGACTTCATGGATAAGCATGAGGATGTAGCAGCAATGCAGCCTAAAATTTTAGCACAAAAACAAAAGACTCATTTTGAGTATGCTGGAGCTTGTGGTGGATATATTGATGCTTTAGGCTTCCCTTTTTGTAGAGGGCGTATTTTTGATGTGTTGGAACACGATCATGGGCAATATAATAGTGTGAGAGATGTACTTTGGGCATCGGGAGCGTGTTTGCTCATTCGCTCAACCGATTATTTGGGAGTGGGA
>JASLEN010000151.1 GCA_030151105.1 Dysgonomonas sp. | reverse complement strand
ATGGAACTATCCTTTTCTACGAAGACCAGAAAGTAGTAAAAGGTTTACAAGAATCATTTCCAAGCTATGCAGACAAGTTTCCTGACTATTCAGAGCACACTGCGGGTATGCATCAACTTGCAATTTGGACAATGCTCACAGAATTGGGACTTGGGGCGTCGCTTCAACATTATCAACCACTTATAGATGAAGAAGTGGCTAAAACTTGGAATATAAGTTCAGATTGGAAACTGATTGCCCAAATGCCTTTTGGCAACCCAACAGGAGAGCCAGGAACAAAAGAATTTGCACCACTAGAAGATAGATTTAAGATTTATAAGTAATAAAAATACAAAAATCTTACTACCTTTGATACATGACATAGGGTTCAGACGTTGTCTGAACCCTTTTTTGTCAAACACAAATACAATACATTAAATAAAACCACAAATTAAAATGAAAAAGAGCATAAGCATATTATTCGCCCTTTCAGGCCTACTTCTTTGCTCATTTGTTACTGAAAAAACAGCTAGCAAAAAGGTCTATAGTTTAGGAACAAACAACACGCATGTTTTTGAAATCTACAGTGATTCTACGTTTAGCTACAAATATGTGATAGATACATTTATAGATGTAGTGTCAGAAGGTACATGGACAGTTAGAAAGAATAAGGATTTAATTTTAAATAGCTACAATCCTGAACCTCCAATTCCGCTAGAAATAGAAAGGGCTCCCACCCCAAATAGCAGACAGGCTAGACACTTACACATCAACTTGATTAGCGACAAAGGAAATGAAGATGACTTTTTTGTAATACCACAAACTAATAGAGTTACACTACCTCTGTATAGCAAACAAAGAGGATCTCAGGTAATTGAAACGGTTTTTCTGATTGATAATATCTCATTCATCATTGAGAAAAAACCAAAAGAAAATACAAGACCAAAGCCGAAAGTATATCATCATAAAATCAGCCTACCTCCCGTATATACTAATAAGGAAACAGAACAAGTTAGTTTAAGATTAAATCCTGGAGAAAGTGCTCATATTACGATAAGAATTAAAGATGAAGACTTTAAACACCGTACTTTCAAGAATACGAGAGTGCAAATAAAAGGAAAAGATTTAAGCTTTATAGATACTGATGTCAACAAACTAGTGAAGCTAAAACTACAAGAAAATAAGAAATAACAGAGTTGACCGAACTTTGATAATAAGCTGAGAGATATACTTTCAGCTTATTTTTTATGATAAAAAATGGATATATAATGGATAATAAGTAGAGCCACAACAAAGATACCTCCTGTTAGAGCTACACCATTCCATCCATAACTCTCCCAAGCTTTTCCTCCTAAGAATGCACCAATAGAACCACTTACAAAATAAGAAGTCATGTAAATTGTATTTAAACGATTGGTTGCTTCTGGGTTCTTTGAAAATATAATAGTCTGATTGGTAACGTGCAAAGATTGCAATCCGACATCAAGTATGAAAATTCCGATAATTAGCCCCGCATAACTAAAGCCCCAGAAACCAAAGAATCCCCATGCAGCTATCATTAATAGTGTGGACAATACAATAAGAGTATTATTACTAACCTTTCCAGCTATTTTACCAACATAAGAAGCTGACAAAGCACCACCAATACCAACTAGACCTAGAAGCCCTGCAACATCGCTTCCTGCTTCATAAGGCGGGCGTTCGAGAAAGAAAGTCAATGTTGTCCAAAATGCCTGAAAAGACGCTAAGCTCAATCCTCCTCTGAGTGCTGCAATACGCAAATCTGGACGTTCTTTAATCAATACCAAAATAGATTTCCAGAGCTCTCTATATTTCCCAAAAAACGTAGGAGTAATCCGAGGTAAGATAGCAAGAATAAATAACCAAAGCACAAACATAGCTCCCGCTGCAATAAAGTACACATCTCGCCAACTATCTAAATACTGATTCAGAATCCCACTAATTGTCCTAGATCCAAGAATACCAATAAGTAAGCCTCCCATGACAATACCAATATTCTTATTCCGATCTTCTGCTTTGGACAATTGAGCTACCAAAGGCACAAACATCTGAGGCACAACGGATGAAAAACCTATCACAAAGCCAGAAATCATCAACATCGTAATGTTCGTACTTAATCCAAAGGAGATTAGAGAACCTATAATAAAAATAAAATCTATACCAATTAATCGTTTCTTATCAAATTTATCGCCCAAGGGGACAAGCAACATTAAGCCCATAGCATATCCAAAGATAGTGACTGTTGCGACTCTATTTGCAACAGACTCAGTCACGTCAAACTCTCTAGCAATATCACCAAGCAAAGGCTGATTGTAATAGTTATTAGCCACCACAAGGCAAGCACCAATGGTCATCAACCATAGTAAGCTAGAAGTAAGAGGAGCTTGTTTATTCTCAATTGTACTCATAAGAAATTGGTATAAATAAAAATAGCGACTGTCTACACAATCGCTATTTTATATATTTGATGAAATTTTATTCTAAATCTTTCAGATTAGAGTCCAAAGCATCTACTTTTTTCTCTATCAACTCCATTTCATTTTTCAACGATTCTATTTTCTTGTTCACATCTTTCAACAATGGATTGTCTTTCCCTTTGGATGAAATTGTCAAGAAACTCATGTTGTTCTGATAGGTTTGTAAATCCGATTTCAACTTGTTATATTGATAAGTCAGATGATCTCTTTCTCTCGACAATGCTCTCTCAGGATTATCCTTATTCGCAATCTTGTCTTCCATAGTTGATTTGAATTCAGCAAATCTACGCTCATCTTTATTAATCTTCAATCTGTCATAATGCGCATCCACAGCAGCATAAAGCTCCTTGTATGATTTATCTTTATCCTTATATGGAACAAAGCCAATCTTATGCCATTCGTCTTGCAGCTCCTTCAAAATATCCAACAACTTAGACGTTTCTAAAGCGTTATCTAGATTTTTAATTTTCTCTACAATTGCTTTCTTAGCTGCATAGTTTTCAGTTTCTTCACTCTTTTGTGAAGAGAAAACTTTTTTCTTCTCGTTAAAGAAATGATCACAAGCTGTTACAAATTCTTTCCAGATAGTGTCTGAATGTTTACGAGGTACTGGACCTATTTTCTTCCACTCACGTTGCACCTTAACTAGCTCATCTGTTGTTTTTTTCCAATCAGTGCTATCCTTCAATTCCAAAGCTCTATCTACCAATGCACGCTTCAACTTCAAGTTTTCGTCCATCGATTCTCTTTGACCTTTAAAGAATTCACTTTTCTTCTCGAAGAAAACATCACACAAACCTCTAAATTCTTCAAAAATCTGACTATTTACCTTACGAGGCACAAAACCAATTGTTCTCCATTTAGCCTGAAGTTCAATAACTTCTTTACTCTTAGTATCCCAATCTTTATATGACTTTATTTTCGAATAATCAAGTTTTTTCAGCTCATCAATAATAGCTTGTTTAGCTGCTAAATTCTCATCCTCTTGTCCTTTAAGAGACTCAAAGTGAGCTTGATAATTTCTATTAATACTAGTAGAAATTTCTTTAAAACGTCCCCACAATTCTTCACGAATTTCTCTAGCCACAGGGCCTATTTCACGCCATTGCTGATGAAAATTTTGAAGTTGGTGAAATGCAGAAACAGGATCAGCTTCTTCCGTTAGTTTCTCAGCAGCCTCACACAATTCTGTTTTCATCTCTAGGTTCTTCTTAAAATCATAGTCTCTAAACTCATTATTGATTTTAACAAGATCATAAAATTTCTCAGTATTTATCTGATATTCTGTCCATAGGTCTTTTGCTTTAGCTTGTGGAACAAGTTTAATGTCGTTCCATTTCTGCTGCAAATCCTTGAACTCTTTATATAGCTTATTAAAGTCATCAGTACTTTCTGTCAGTCCTTTAACAGCTTCTATTATTTCGAGTTTTATTTTGTAGTTTTTCTCTTTTTCGCGTTCTTCCTCAGCTAGTTTCTTTGCGCGTTTATCTTTGATGTCATTCAAAAACACCTTCAACACGTCTTCACTAGGATCAACAGATGGAGTAAAAGTTTCACCCTCTTCAGCATCAGCCTCAAAGCGTTCTTTTTCAGCATCCACCTCAGCTCTTCTCAATGCATAGTATGCCTGTTTAAGAGCATCTACTTGCTGACGAGTAGGAATTTCGTCTTGCATTCTAAGATTTTTCAATCCTTCAATAATCTCATCCTTTGTCAAAGCTTCTGTGCTCAACTCAGATGCCTCAGGGGTTTCTTCT
>JASLEN010000073.1 GCA_030151105.1 Dysgonomonas sp. | reverse complement strand
TTTAATTCAACTTTTTTATTGAATTCATAAGCTTGAATAGAATCTTGTGTAAAATCTACAATTGCAAACTCTACATTCGATCTTTCAAAAATCACATACTTAATTGACGAAGCAGTATCTCTACTCGAAAGTGTCAAATATTCTTTTCCTGCTTGAAGCTTTCGAGGATCTAATACATTCTGTGATGCATTTATAATGGTATCAACTTTGCTCATAGAAAATCCCATTCTATTGAATATAGCTGATAAATTATCTCCTGCCTTGACTTTAAACTCTTCAATATCTAGAGTATCAATACGTATTCCATATTGATATTTATGATGTGTGGTGTCCTTTGCCACTGTTATATCATTTTCTGACTTGTTTTTTTGCTTTGTTCCATCACAGTTGATGAAGAATAATGTCAATAGGGAAAACGTTATAATATATAGATATCTATTCATGCTCTAATGGTATTCTAAAATAATATATGTGTCGATTTATTCGATGAATTGGCAAAACTACGAATAATTACAGTGAGAATCCAAACAAACAATGTATGGAAAAATGATAGAGCGGTTAATTTGTGTTAACTGCTTATAATAAATAAAGATGCACATTGACTACACAATACGCATCTTCTGATATCTTTAAAAAGCTGACTGATATATTACAACATTTTACTTTTCAATTCTTTTTTCTTGTTGTTTCTACCACTAACAACAACGACAAGCGTTACTGATGTTATAATGAGGGCAAGACCGATAAAGCTCATCCATCCAAAAGATTCTCCAAAGTATAGAATGCCAACTATTACGGCTACTACAGGCTCCATAGAACCAAGAATAGAAGTGATTGTAGATCCCACAAGTTTGATAGCCAGTATCAAGGTGAAATCAGAGATGAGAGTACATAAAAAGGCTAATGATAACAATCTATATAGGGCATCCGTACTAGGAATAGCTTGTATCCCTGTAGGCGAAACTGAAGCTAAAACCAAGAAGATCAGTGCTCCAGATAGAAGAATATAGAAAGTCAAAATTTCGGCACTTAATCGACCTACTTTTGATTGATTGACTCCTACAATATATAAAGAGTATGTAACAACTGTAACAGCAGCTACAATTAGCCCAGCTATACGGATATTTCCACCTCCTGTCCAACAAAGAAAAACAACCCCCAGAACAGATAATATAGCAGCTATAAAAATAATAGCTGATTTTTGTTCTTTAAAAAACATGATCATCAACGCTGCAACCATTATAGGATACATGAAGTGAATTGTAGTTGCTATCCCTGTGGGAATAAAATCGTAAGACCATAGCAAGAAGAAGGCTGTTGCAGCATAAAGCAATCCTAAGACAAAGAGTGTAGGAAGCATTTTTCGAGGCAGTTTAAAGCTTTCTTTTCTGAATAAGCATACTGCACCAATCATCAGTGTTGAAAACACAAAACGATAAAATAAGAGTGACATATCTCCCATTCCCTCCATCTTGATAGGAACAGAGAATAGCGCAATTAAACCAAATGTACCTGACGAAATGAGTGCAAATAAGACTCCTTTTAGGCTCTTCATTTTTTATTGAAATTTTGAATTAGTCTGCAAAGATACAAACTTAATTCAGCACTCTATAAAAAATATTTGATGAGAAAAACTATAAAATCTTATCCTGCGGTGGAACTGTTTTAGCATCAATCTTTTTGGCACTTTTCATTATAACTAGGACTACTGCGCCAAAGATTGTACAAATTCCTGTTAAGCTAAACCAATCGAAATGTTCTCCAAAGTAAAATACTCCGACTACAAGAGCCACCAAAGGCTCCATAGAACCCAAGATTGATGTGATAGTTGAACCGATAAGTTTGATTGCAAGAATCAAGGTGAAGCCAGATAGAACAGTACAAAGAAATGCAAGCAAAAGCAAACGTATAAGTGAAGGGATATTACTAATTCCTTGTAAACCTTTGGGTGTAACCATTGCTACAATTAGAAAAACTACAGCCCCAATAGTCATTACATAGAATGTGAGTATCTCAGCATTCAATCTTCCCGCCTTAGATTTATTTACACTTATAATATAGAAAGAATAAGAAAATACAGATGTCAAAACAATAAGCACTCCCATTGGTCTAATAACCACACCATCAGTCCAACAAAGCATCACCACTCCAAATACAGAAAGAATAGTGGCAATGAAAGTGACCATCGATTTCTTTTCTTTAAAAAAGAGCGCCATCATCATACTTACTATAATGGGATACATGAAGTGCATCGTTGTGGATACTCCTGTAGGTAGATAATTGAAGGAATAAAGAAAAAAGAAGGCTGATGAAGCATATAAGATTCCCAAGATGAAAAGTTTTAATCTCAATTCTTTTGGTATCCTAAGACTCTCTTTTCTCAAAAGACAGATTAGCCCTATAATAAGTGCAGAAAAGAAAAAGCGATAGAATAGGATTGAAAATTCATCTAAGCCCTCCGCTTTTAGTGGTGTAGAGAACAATCCAATAAGTCCGAAAGTACCCGAAGATACCATTGCAAACAATACTCCTTTTATACTTTTCATCGAGCACTATAATTTAGGCTGCAAAAGTAGTTATTTATTCCAAAGAAAAAAGAGTTTTTGCATTCTTTCTAGACCTTATTGTAGTGTCTCCATATCAGCTATTTCTCTGAGGATATTGCATGCCTCTTCCACAGTCGAAATATTCTTTACTACCACAGATCGTTTGCCACTTACTTCTCTCAATTCGCACAATCTATGATTATTCTGAACATAGCTAATCAGCTTATCAAAAGCTTTAGATTGGTAGTAAGGAGAATCAATATTAGATACGAGATATAAGCTCATTCTTTTCTTTTTCAACACTACCTTTTCAATTCCTACACTTTTTGCTAAAAAACGAAGGTTTACGACACGAATAAGCTCTTGCCCCTCCTTAGGTAATTCACCAAAACGATCTCTCAATCGAGCTACAAAATCAGCAATATCTTCGATATTGCTCATATTGTCTAATTCTCGATAGAGCATAATTCGTTCCGAATCATTAGGAATATATTGAGCAGAAAAGAGTAGTTCTAAGTCGCTTTCTATTTGTACATCATCGACAAAGTTATCACCCTCTATTTTTTGACCATCTTCTCCCTCATGATATAATTCGGCAAATTCATCATTTTTTAATTCGGTAACTGCTTCAGTCAATATTTTTTGATAAACCTCATAGCCAAGATCAGCTATAAAGCCACTTTGTTCAGCACCTAGCATATTTCCTGCACCACGAATATCCAAATCTTGCATCGCAATATGGATTCCATGTCCTAATTCTGAGAAGTTTTCTATAGCTTGTAATCTCCTTCGAGCCTCAGGATTTAGAGTATGAAGAGGAGGAGCAAGCAAATAAGCGAATGCTTTTTTATTACTACGTCCTACACGGCCTCTTAGCTGATGAAGTTCACTCAACCCAAAATGATTGGCATTATTGATAATTATGGTATTAGCATTAGGAATATCAATACCCGATTCTATAATTGTAGTAGCAATGAGAACGTCATATTCATGATTTACAAAATCCATTATAATAGTCTCTAACTTGCCTGGATCCATCTGCCCATGCCCAACAACAACTCTAGCATCAGGTACTTCTCTCTTCACGAGAGCTTCTATTTCGTGAATATTTTTTATTCTATTATTAATGAGAAAGACCTGCCCATTCCTACTCATTTCAAACTCTATAGCTTCCTTTATGATTTGAGAATCGGAAGTATGCACTTGAGTTTGTATAGGATAGCGATTGGGTGGGGGAGTTGTTATAGCTGACATATCTCGTGCACCCATCAATGAAAACTGAAGTGTACGAGGAATAGGCGTAGCCGTAAGTGTCAATGTATCGATATTAACTTTCATTTGTCGCAGCTTTTCTTTTACAGCTACTCCAAATTTTTGTTCCTCATCAATAATCATGAGACCAATATCCTTGAATTCAACGTCTTTACCCACAATTCTGTGAGTACCTACCAAAATATCAACCTTCCCCTCTTTCAAGTCTGTAAGCGTTTCCTTAATTTGTTTAGTCGTGCGAGCACGACTTATATAATCGACTCTCACCGAAAAATCTTTTAGTCTTTCCGAAAAAGTTTGCCAGTGTTGATATGCCAAAACAGTGGTTGGCACTAAAACAGCTACTTGCTTTCCATCCGTTACAGCTTTGAATGCTGCTCGAATAGCTACCTCTGTTTTTCCAAAACCAACATCACCACACACAAGACGATCCATTGGTTTTTCGCTCTCCATATCTTGCTTCACATCAGCCGTAGCCTTCATCTGATCTGGAGTGTCTTCATATATAAAAGAAGCCTCTAACTCATTTTGAAGGTAAGAATCAGGAGAAAAACTAAACCCTTTTTCATCTCTACGTTGCGCATATAATTTAATAAGGTCACGTGCAATATCTTTTACTTTAGATTTTGTACGCTCCTTCATTTTGTTCCATGCACCAGTACCTAGCTTGTTAACACGAGGAGGTTCTCCTTCTTTTCCTCTATATTTGGAGATTTTGTGAAGAGAGTGAATGGATACAAAAATAGTATCTCCATTGAGGTAAGTCAACTTGATAAGTTCTTGCATCTTTCCATTAATGTCAGATCGCACAAGTCCTCCAAACTGTCCTACACCATGATCTATATGTACAATATAGTCACCTATCTGAAATTGATGCAACTCTTTGAGCGAAAGAGAGAACTTTCCAGATCTCACCTTGTCAGATTTCAAATTATATTTATGAAAACGATCGAAAATTTGATGATCTGTATAACAACAAACTTTTAGTGTTCTATCTAAAAAACCTTGCGCAAGTGTTTTAAGAACAGGCTCAAAAACGACTTTATCATTTCTATCTCCAAAAATACTTTGCAGACGTGCATGTTGCTTGCTACTATCGCTTAGAATATAAATCTTATATCCTTTCTCCTGATAGTCGATAAAAGATTCAGCAATCAAATCAAAGTTTTTATGAAATGTAGGTTGTAAATCAGTAGAAAACTCCACTGTTGCATCTGGTACACCAAATGCTTTATTTCCGATATGAATATGAGAAAAAGTAGAAGTTAGTTTTACAAATTCACTTTTCTGAATAAGCTTATCTTGAAAATTTTGTTCATACTCTGGATTATCCAGCACCGTAGTATCGTAATAATTGGCATCTATTTTTTCTCCAGCCCAAGCATAATCCGAAAAGCCTAATATTGTTTTAGTAGGAATCACTGCCAATAGTGATTGTCTATCTAAATTACTTTCGTGCATATTAGGGATGATCTGTATTTGGTCTAGTTTCTTATCAGAAAGCTGAGTCTCAATATCAAAACTTCTGATTGTACTCACTTCGTCCCCAAAGAAATCAATTCGATAAGGCAGTTCGCTCGAAAAAGAGAATACATCTAATATACTCCCTCGCACAGCATATTGCCCAGGCTCATAAACATAATCAACATATTCGAAACCAAAAGTATCTAGCATTTCTGAAATAAACGTTCTATCTACTTCCTCATCAACTTTTAGGTATAATGTATTTTTCTCTAGGATTTCTTTCGATACCACCTTTTCGGCCAATGCTTCAGGATAAGTGACAATTACAAAGCGCTGATTAGGAATTTGCATTCTACTCATCACCTCTGTACGCAGTATCTCATTAGCAGCATCTATCTGACCATACTTGATAGAACGCTTATAGGCTGATGGAAAAAATAAGATGTTTTCTGTACCAAATATCTGAAAAAGATCATGATAGAAATATCCAGCCGATTCTTCATCATTCAGTACATATATGAAATTTTCTCTGCTCTTATTAAAAAGCGCAGCAGCCGTTACAGCTCCAGCCGAACCTTTTAATCCTTTCAGATATATGTTTTTATGCTTATTGAGCAACTGTGTTGTTGCAAAGATATTTCTGTTAGCGTCGAATATCTCTTGTAATTCTTTTAGTTCCAATGCCAAGTGATTTTTTATTTCAAGTGTGCAAAGATACAAAAAAAGACACAAATAGGAATCTATCATCTAGCCTTTCTTAACAAAATCTCGACTTAACTTATTTCAAGTTTTCAGAGAATAAGTTGATATTATTCATATCTTTGATTGTAATAAAACAAAGAAAAATCAATATGAAAAAAATACTATTATTAGTAGCCACTATTTTCACAATGGGAGTTACAGCACAAAATATCAATGGAGTTGCATCTGGAACAATTATTACGCTTGCAGATGGAACCGAAAAGCCGATTGAAGATGTGCAAAAAGAAGACCTATTATTAAGTCTTAATGAAGAAGGTACATCTGTAATCATTAGTCGTGTGAAAGATATAGAACAAGGTACAGAATACAAACTTGTGAAAGTTCATTTAGCTGATGGTTCAGAAATAATAATAACGCCTAATCATCCACTTTTGAGTAGCAAAGGCTGGGCTTCGTCTAATAACAATTCGACTAAATTGTTGAAGAACTATGAGGGGGCTAAAGTTCAAACTTACCAAGTTGATTCTTTTATTTATACATTGAATGCTAGTAGTAATATTGAAGTATTACCCATCATTGAGCTAGAAGAAGTTGTTGAAAATACACCTGTGTTTAGACTTATTCTTGATTCAGAAGGAGCTTACATCGCTAATGGTGTTTTTGTAGGACAATAAAACAAGGAGTAGATGCAAGATATAAGAAATAATCGTTGTGGATGGTGTAGTGATGATAAAGTCTATCAAGATTATCACGACAATGAATGGGGGAAACTTGTTACTGATGACAAAATTCTATTTGAATTCCTTATCCTTGAAAGCGCTCAAGCAGGACTTAGTTGGATAACAATACTCAAAAAACGAGAAGGTTATAAAGAAGCTTTTTTGGACTTTGATGTTGTAAAGGTTTCGCAAATGACAGAAGCTGACCAACTACGTTTACAACAATTTGATGGGATTGTGAAAAACAAATTAAAGATTAAATCTACAATTACCAACGCTCAAAATTTCATCAAAGTTCAACAAGAATTTGGCAGTTTCTATGAATATTTAAAAAGCTTTGTAGATGGAGAACTTCCTATCGTAAATCATTGGAAAACGTTGAAGGAAGTACCTGCAGCCACCCTTCTTTCTGATGCGATAAGCAACGATATGAAGAAGAGAGGATTTAAATTCTTTGGAAGTACCATTTGTTATGCATTTCTACAAGCAGTTGGTTTTGTCAATGATCATCTACTAGATTGCAAATGCAGAAAATAAGTTCTATGATCGACGATTGAAAATATTCTAGAATACTTTTTTCACTTCTTTAAAGAATATAAGTTTAAACTTATTAAAATATATTTCACTAAGTATTAGTCTATTTAATAAAAAGAATGTATTTTTGTAACAATACTTATGTATATAACTCACATATAGCATAGCTATTATGTGTGCTTTGAGAAAACAAACAAGCAATAACTGCGACAAAAAACTATCAAGACTAATGAAATTTAAAGCAATCAGACTTTGTGTACTGTTTACTCTTTGTGTTGTCTCATTATGTTTCACAAATAATGCTTCAGCGCAAAACAGACGAACTATGTCAGCACAAGGCAGAGGAGGAGAACCTGCAATGTCTGAAGAAAATAAGCGTGCGATGTCAGAAATTAAAATGCTGCAAGAAACGCTTAACGAACGTCGTGCACAAGAAGACAGACAGAGACAAGTATTAGAGGAGCTCAGACAAGCTGTAAATGCTGTATCTGCAGGACGTCAACAGCCACAACAAGCTAGACAACAAAACAATCAAGTTCAGTCATCATATCCAACACAACAACAAAGAGTTACTAGTGGTAGCACACTATCTAAAATAGAAGCTGCTGAACGTGAGGAAATCCAAGCATTAGAAAAGAAGTTTTCAATGGAGATGAAAGTAGCTCAGCGTGAGATTGAGTTGTTGAAAAAACAATTGGAGGTAGCAAATCGCCAAATAGATAGATATTCAGCTGCAAGTTCCAATAACATGGGACAAAGTGCCGCAAGCTTCTCCAATTCGAATAGACCAGCTACAATATCTACCAAACAAAGGGGTCAATCACAAAATAGACAAGTATCTGTTCAACAGCAAAAAGCTCAAAACAAGAAACAACCAAAATCTCAACCTAAACCGAAAAACAATAGGAGAGAGATGAGTCCTGCACAAGCCCCTGCCGCAGCTCAAAGTAGTGGAGCAATTGATCTTCCACCAGATATTAAGCAACTGCAAGAACAGCTTAAGAGAAGACAGGAAATGCAAGCTGAACAAATGAAGTTGATCAAAGAGTTGCAACAACAAGCAGCAACAATGAAATAAGACATTATAAAATAAAGAGAAGCTCCAACGTCTATTATGATGTTGGAGCTTTTTTATTTTCAGTGATCACAAATACACTCATAAATCACTTTGTGAATCTATAAGTTTTGCATTATCTTTGATTTAGAATCAGAAAAACAATTATGACAAAAAGACTCATATTAATACTAGTACTACTGTGTAGTGTAACTTGCTTTTCGCAAGGAAAAAGAAAATGGAGAGGTAACTTTTTGCTCTCAGGAGAAGTTGAAAATCTACAAACAGGAGAAGCTGTGCTCTCATATACTGACATCACTAGAAAAGGAGATGAAAAGAAAGTGATTGTAGCAGCTATTGCAGACGGAAAATTCGGGTTTTCCGACTTTCTCGAAGAACCAGCATATGCGACTCTTAAGGTGGGTGATAAGGAACACATCGTGTATATCGATCCAACTCAGATGCAAGTAACAATAACTACCAATAATCAGCTAGCAGTTAATGGTTCTTGGACTAACGATGATTATATTAAAATAGAGCAATTAGAGGAGCGAATAAATGGTTTAGCAGACGAAGGGAAGATAAACTCTCATGGCAATTTAGCTGAGTTAAGTTATGCTTCAGTTGTCAAAGACTCATTTGTAGTATTACGGAAGATGCTAGAAGTAGCAAACCCTGATCATCCACAACATTCTGATGTGCGAAGCAAACAAATGATTGGTATTTTGATGAATATGTCAGATGCATTGAAAGAAACTCCAACTGGAGTCAGAGCTTCTGAATCTTTGTTTCTATCAAGTGTTAAGATGTATAACAATCAGTAAAGAATACTCAATAAAATCATACACAAGCAGAGAGACTGAACATCAGACTCTCTGCTTTTTTATTTGATAAAGCAAAGACGTTAAAGATGGATTTATACTTCTCTTTTTGTAAAATGAGTATATTATTGGCTAACTTTGCTCCGATTTTTTAAACTCTAAGCATTAAAATTATGTCAACATATTTAAATACAACAGATACACGTAAAGTCACTACCCATCGCCTACAAGAGATGAAACAACGAGGTGAAAAAATATCTATGCTCACAGCCTATGATTATTCATTTGCCAGCATTATTGATCAAGCAGGAATGGATATTATATTGGTAGGGGACTCGGCATCTAATGTTATGGCAGGAAATATAACAACATTACCCATGACCTTGGATCAAATGATCTATCACGCTCAGTCTGTAATGAGAGCTGTTAAACGTTCATTGGTGGTTGTAGATATGCCTTTTGGGACAGTATCTGGTGATCCTCTAAAATCGCTAGACGCAGCTATTAGAATGATGAAAGAGACAGGTGCTGATGCTCTAAAAATAGAAGGTGGAGTAGAGATTGAAGAAGACATTAAGAAGATCATTGCTGCAGGAATGCCTGTGATGGGACATCTTGGGTTAATGCCACAATCTATAAACAAATATGGCACTTATGGTGTGAGAGCCAAAGACGATGAAGAGGCAAAAAAGCTTATTTCGGATTCAATATTACTTGAGAAGATTGGCTGCTTCGCTATTGTCTTAGAGAAAATTCCAGCAGAACTTGCTGAGGAGATTGCAAAGCAAGTGAGCATTCCAATTATTGGAATTGGAGCAGGAGGTAATGTTGATGGGCAAGTACTTGTAATGCAAGATATGTTGGGAATTAATAAAAATTTCTCCCCTAAATTCTTACGTCGCTATGCTGATTTGCACTCTGTTGTAACAGAAGCTGTTCAAGGATACATCAAAGATGTGAAAGAAAATGATTTTCCTAACAAAGACGAATCTTATTAATTTCAGAGAAAACCAACAATAAATGAAAGTCTGTATAGCCGAAAAACCAAGTGTTGCCAGAGAAATAGCATCTGTATTAGGGGCTACATCCTCTAAAAATGGATATTTTGAAGGCAATGGTTATCAGGTTACATGGACTTTTGGACATTTCTGTACGCTGAAAGAACCACATGAATATGCACCTCAATGGAAACGATGGTCATTACAATACTTACCAATGATTCCTCCAAGATTTGGAATCAAGCTCATTGAAAATGAAGGTGCTAAAAGACAATTTTCTGTTATAGAGAATTTAGTATCTAAGGCTTCTGAAGTGATAAATTGTGGTGATGCTGGGCAAGAGGGAGAATTGATACAGCGTTGGGTGTTGCAGAAAGCGAG
>JASLEN010000173.1 GCA_030151105.1 Dysgonomonas sp. | reverse complement strand
CTAAGGCAAACAATATTCAGGTTATTCTATCATCGGTATTACCTGCTTCCAAATTCAGTTGGATACCAACTATCACCGATTCTGTGGAAAAAATAGAGGCTCTAAATAGAGAAATAAAGAAATATGCAGCAGCTAATAATTTTCTGTATATTGACTATCACACTCCATTGAAAGATGATGAAGGAGGTCTCAAAAGTCATTTTGGAGATGATGGTGTACATCCCAATGCTGAGTGTTACGAATTGATGGAATCTATTGTGCTAGAAACTATCGGAATAGGAGTAACATAGATTCTATTCATAATTAAGGATATATTAAAAAGGCTAGACATTGTTCTAGTCTTTTTTGTTTGATTCTCATTTTTCCTATATCCTACTTATTTTGATTATCTTTGCAAAAAATAATAAAACTATAAATAGAATATAATGGCATTACAATGTGGTATAGTAGGATTACCAAATGTGGGTAAATCTACACTTTTCAACTGTCTATCTAACGCTAAAGCACAATCTGCAAACTTTCCGTTTTGTACTATCGAACCTAACGTAGGTGTGATTACAGTGCCAGATGAGCGCCTTAATAAGTTGGCAGAGATCGTAAAACCAAATAGAGTTCTTCCTACCACGGTAGAGATTGTAGATATAGCTGGTCTTGTAAAAGGAGCAAGCAAAGGTGAAGGATTGGGTAACCAGTTTTTGGCTAATATTCGTGAAACTAATGCGATTATCCATGTGCTTCGTTGTTTCGATGATGAAAATATTACTCACGTTGATGGTACTGTTAATCCTGTGAGAGACAAAGAAGTTATTGATACTGAGCTTCAATTGAAAGACTTAGAAACAGTACAAGCTCGTATGAAGCGTACAGAGAAACTTGCTCAGACAGGAAACGACAGAGATGCTAAAATTCTTTATGGAGTTTTGAAACAATTTGAAGAAGTATTACTTCAAGGTAAATCGGCTCGTGTTGTAACATTTGAAACTAAAGATGAGCAAAAAATGGCTCATGAATTATATCTACTTACTTACAAACCAGTGATGTATGTGTGTAACGTAGATGAATCAAGTGCTGCCACAGGAAATAATTATGTAGAACAAGTACGTGAAGCTGTGAAAGACGAAGGGGCTGAAATTCTTGTTGTGGCTGCTCAAACAGAATCTGAAATAGCTGAATTTGAAACTTTCGAAGAACGTCAAATGTTTTTGAATGAAGTAGGATTGGAAGAGTCTGGTGTAGCTCGTTTGATCAAAGCAGCTTATCAGCTTCTTAATCTTGAGACTTACTTCACTTGTGGAGTACAAGAAGTACGTGCTTGGACATTCCTAAAAGGATCAAAAGCTCCACAATGTGCTGCTGAAATACATACCGATTTCGAAAAAGGATTCATTCGTGCAGAAGTTATCAAGTATGACGATTTTATCAAATATGGTTCAGAGGCAGCTTGTCGTGAGGCTGGAAAACTGAGCGTAGAGGGTAAAGAATATGTAGGTCAAGATGGTGACATTATGCATTTTAGATTCAATGTATAAGAACTAATGATAAGACTTTTTACTGAAACTGATTTTACGCCCATTATCAATCTTTGGGAGCGATCTATAGAGGCTACTCATGATTTTATCTCTCAAGAAGATTTTGAGTTCTATAAATCGCTTGTACCACGCTTTTTTCCTCAAGCCAAGGCAATCTATGTGTATGAGGAAGAAGATGTGATAAAAGGCTTTTTAGGTGTATCAGATGAAGAGATAGATATGCTCTTTGTAGATTCTCTATATTTTGGTCAAGGAGTCGGAAAAAAGCTTCTAAATTTTGCTATCGAGGAGTTAAAATTGTCGAAAGTAGATGTAAACGAACAGAATGTAAATGCTTATGAGTTTTATCAGCATTTTGGATTCAAATTTGTGAGCAGAACAGAGACTGATGGGTTTGGAAAGCCTTATCCAATTTTGCATCTCGAGCGTTAAATTGTTTAGTAAAGCGGTGTTAAAGCGTTTTTTAATATATTTATTAATTGCCTAAGCCAAAAAATATTGTATTTTTGCTAACAGCAATTAATCAATTAACCATGCCATATTAAATAAAATGGGAAATAAAAATACAGAAATAACTACTGTCTTATTCGGATTGGATGGTGTTATAGTGGATACTCGTAAGACGCACGATGACTTTTGGAATACCATAGCAGCGCGCAATGATTTGAAGATTGAAAACTTTCCTGCTGTAATAGATGGAATGACAATCAGTTCTATATTAGATCTTTACTTTGCTCTTAGTTCTCCTGAAGAAAAACAGGCTATAAGAAAAGAAAGTGCTGAAATAGATTTAAATACAGATTATACTAAAATCGTTACTCCTTCGGTATTAGAGTTTATACAGTACTTGAAAGAGGAAGGATATAAAATAGGAATTGTAACCAGTTCGGCAAAAAGTAAAGTTGATAATGTATTGAAACAGTTAGATTTAACTGATACTTTTGATACTATTATTACTGCTGAAAGTATCAAAAAAGGAAAACCAGATCCAATGGGATTTGTGCTAGCTCAAACCAACCTTGGTGTTCAAAATACTGAGTGTGTGGTATTTGAAGATGCATTTACAGGAATTAAGGCTGCAACATATGCATTTATGAGAGTTATTGGTGTTGCTACTACACTAGAAGAAAGCTTCTTGAAAGATTACTCATATGAGGTAATCAGAGATTTCTCTGACTTAGAAAGGCTTAAAACCTTCTTGAAATAAGATAGAATCTACATAATAGATATATAGAAAGCGACTGATAATTCGGTCGCTTTTTTATGTTTATAGAATTACAATATTATAGCTAAAATGTTCATTTATAAACTATAAATTCATTCTATTGCAGATTAAAAACAAATAATAATTGCTGCTGTTTAACTGATATAAATTTAAAAATCAGATGAAACGAGTAATATTATTTTTTGTAGTTTTTTGTACTTCACTTTCGCTTTTTGCTAAAGTTCCACGCAATGGTTATATCACAGTTGGGTATGTAAACTCAGAGATTGGTAAAAAAGGAGAGGCTAATCCTCTTAAGAGTAGATATGGGATGTCAATCTCAGCAGGATACAGTTATTTTTTGAATAAAAAACCGATATTAGACAACTTCTATGTAGGTTTAGATTGGACTTTCTTACATGGAGATTTTAGACAATATAGAATAAAAATGAGTGACCATATTAAACCCTCAAATCTTGATAACTATAAGTATTCAGCAGATTTAAAAGAGAATAATGAAATAGATCATACTTCTATAGGGATGCAGTTTGGCCCATCTTTGACTATGGTTCCTTACAAGGATTTGCAGATTAGTACCTATTTTAGATATTCTCCTACGCTAGATTTTATAGAAACTTCTATGGATCCTTATGATCCTCCAACTGACCTCAGATTAGGTAGTTATATAGAATCTGTAGATTACTCTTATGGTGGATATTATGTAGTAGGTTTGTCAGCATCTTACAGAATATTTATGGTAGGTATCGAACATTCATGGGGGTCTGTTGATCATAGAGTACACACTTCTTCTGGCAAACAGAATATTACGTTCAACAACAAAGGTACGTGGTTCAATATAGGTGTGCGATTGGGTAAAGGAGGCTTTTCTAAGAAAAAGAAAAACTATACTTATGATAATGAGCTAACTCAAATATATTAATACAAAAAAAGCAGTGAAAATCAATTCACTGCTTTTTCATTTTATCTAGTTGTATTCTTAGATTTCCTTTTTCAATAATTCTAAGAAGTCAGTTTTATGCTGTCTTTCAGATTTGCTTACATTTTCGCAATTGAACCAACGCACATTCGATACGCCTATACCTCCCATTATATGTGGAATGAACGTATCTTCTATCGCAGTCTTATACATTGCTGTAGGGCTCTGAGAAGTGGTAATTACAGCACCTTTGGAGATACCTAATAGAGGTGTCCAACCATTTTCGTAGTTGAAAGCAAAATTAAGAAGCATTACTTTATCAAAAAATCCTTTCAGTATAGCTGGCATTGTGCCCCACCAAATAGGAAAAATGAAAAATATCTCTGAGGTATTTTTGAGCATTTCTTGATATTTCAACACTATTGGATCATCACTGATTCCTTTGTTATAGTTGGCAAGATCTTTTTCATCATACGTAGGATTGAAATTATCTTTGTGTAAATCAATTATTTGATACTCTTTTCCTTCTTCTTTGTATTTTGATACTAGAGTATCTACAATTGCCTTATTGAAGCTCCCATGCCATGGATGAGCTAAAACTATCGTTATCATTTATTTATTGTAAAATATATTTATAAAATTGTTTTTAAATCAACCAGCAACATTTATTTTGATGCCTAGTTGACTTACTCTCTCTCCTATTTCTTTTAGTTTGTCGATAGATACTTTTTCGATCGTTTTAGAAGGAGTTTCTCTGTCTATGGTATAAATCATTACTTCTCTTGGTTGAGTTGCTCTAATGATGTCTAACCATGCCGAAACTTCTTTTTCGCTCGTGTTATCTATCGCTTGTCCATTGTGAGTACCATTAATGAACATTGTTTGCAGTATAAAGTTCCCCTCAAATTTCTTAAATAAAGCTATTTGTTTCTCAACACTATATGAAGGGGAGTTGGGCTGATCCATCAATTTTATAGTCTCTATAAAGGCTGAATCTAGCTTTAATATGTTGTTTTCTACCTTCTTCAATGCTTCAAATACACTGTCTTTGTCTATATGCATTGCATTAGTCAATACAGATATTTTGGCATCAGGATAGAATTCATTTCTCAATGAAATAGTATCATCAATCACTTGAGTAAATTGTGGATGCAGCGTAGGTTCTCCATTGCCTGCAAAGGTAATTACATCCAATTTGTCGCCATTTGCCTTCATTGTAGATAGTTTATCTTCTAAAGCAGCTTTTACTTGCTCTTGAGTAGGCAGTTTAGTTTTAGTTTTGAAGTCTTTATTATATCCACATTCGCAATAGATACAATCGAATGAACACAACTTTCCATCATAGGGTAGGAGGTTCATACCTAAAGATATACCTAATCTACGACTGATGATGGGACCAAAAACTATTTCGCTGAATAAGATTGTTGACATGATTTTTTATACTTGTTCATTCAGGCATGAGCCTATTGAAAAACTCTCAAAGAGTTACAAAAATACCCAATTTACTCCATACATGATGAGTACATAACGTATAAATTTTCCTAAAATCATGCTAATATTCACAATGTAAACATTAGCACGCATATAGCCCAGAGCTAAGGCTATAATATCTCCTACGGCAGGTAAAAAGCTAAAAAATGCCATCGCAGCACCTTTTTTTTCCAGCCAATTTTGCATTTTTAGGATACGTTCTCGGCTTACTTTTAAGTATTTCTCTATCCATTCCATTTTTCCAAGACTTCCTAGATAATAGTTAGTCATGCCACCCATCCAATTTCCGACTGTTGCAATACCTACGCATACCCATGCATCCATGCCCATTGCAATGAGTCCAGCAAATACAAATTCAGATCCGAAGGGTAGGATAGTGGCAGCCAGAAAAGAAGCTAAGAATAGACCTATATAGCCAAATTCTACAAATCCATCTAGCATTGGTTATCTTAGGAATAGGTGATAGAGTGTTAGAATGAGCATGAAGATAATTAAAGCTATTCCGCATTTTTTGATCAGTCCTTCTGCTTTTATTGCTCCCTCGTCATATTTGGCTTTTCCAAGAAATCTACCTGGGGTCTTGTACATGATAAAACCTACCAATGCGATGGTTGCAAAGTATATGTAATTCATTGTTTCTGGACTCATAACGTTATATTTTTTGTTTATTTTTCCGTGTACCTATAACTACAAATATAGTGAACAAGAGGATACTTGCAATCGTTATCCAGTATGATATCTTTTGTAAAGTAGTTCCTACATATTGTATTTCCACTTTTCCTGATTTATGGATAGCTAATTCAATCAATCCATTTTCACTTTGTGAATACTCTATTTGCTCACCATTCAGAGTAGCTTTGTAGCCGATGTAGTAGGTGAGTGGTAGTTCTAAATAATCTGTATTTTCTATCTGTGTATCAAAGGTTAGATGACCTTTGTTTTTAGTGAAATTAGATATTGAAGTGATTGTATCTGATGAAGTTACTATTTGTCCTCTATGATGTATAAAATCATTATAGACTTCAGGAATGTCATATACTTGATTGTTAGAAGGTAATTTAGAAGGAAGATATTCTCCGCCTATTATTCCTCTGAATGAGGTATTTACCTCTATTTCGGGTTTTCCATTATTGCAAATAAATGTTCTATAATGGATGCTGTCGCTATTGAAAATCAGTACATAAGCTATAAGTAAAACCGATGTAGCAGCTAGTTTTTGTTTTCCTTCTTTCAATAATCTAGATAAGTAATAACCGCCTGCAAGAGCAAACAAAAAGCTTGTATATTCCAACAATCTCCAAGGAAACTGAATAACACTCAATAGACTAAAAGGAAAAATATGCCAAGGGAGTAGGGGAGTGGTCATAAATATAAAAATCAGTCCTACTATTACTGCTATATCAGCAAAACATCTTTCTTTAGTCTTTTCTTTTACAGCTATTCTACTCAATATGACAAACATAAGTATAGCCCCCACTTTTGGAAATAGCTGTTCGTTTCGTAATGAAACCGTATTGAAAAGTCCTGAAACAACTTCATTCAAACTATATCCAGTAACACCCGTTGTTATCTTATGTGTATCGTAATAGAATGAGTTTGAGAACATTTGCTCCACCATTGGCAAAGTGTACATAGCCGTTAATGGCAGGCAAACTAGAGTAGCTATCATCAAGTATATAAACCTTTTAGGCTCTTTTACAAATGCTTTATAGTAGATGCATAAAAAGATGAATAAGGTGAAAGCTGTAAGTACTGTAGAAATGACATGAGAGAAGATTAGAAGGCTGAATCCTATGCTCAGTATCCACCATTTCTTATAATTGCCTTTCACTATCTCATAAGCTCCTAACATTATGATAGGTAGTAAGGTAAATGAAATAACTTCTCCCAAAGCCCCTCTAATATAGATATCGAAGATTCTATAGGTGGCAAAAGTGTAAAGTAGGGCAGCCATCACTGCTGCATATTTGCATTTCAAGACTCTTTTGGCTGCTACATAGGTTAAGAATCCACACAAAAAGGTTAAGGTGAATATAAGGCTAGTATAAGCAAAAGTTGCAGAAGTTATATTCCCTAGTATAGCAAATGGAATAAGAAGTACATCACAGTAAAAAGCTTTTATCAAATATCCATATCCATCTATCATGTAGTAATCCATGTAAACAGGATATGAGCCATCAGCAAGGGCTTCCATCAATACCACCAAGCGATTGAAATGGACATAGAAATCGCCTCCAGGACACAGTGGAGAATAGAAAAACATCATCACACTAGTCATTACTAGCATAATGATAATCAAAAGAATAGTGTAGTTACTTTCGCTTTTAAATAGCTTTTCTAATTTCTTTATCATTCTTCTTTTTTCTGTTGTCTCTAATGATGTAGGCAGTCAGTAATAAAATTGTGATTAGTGTAATGTAGGGACTTACATTTTGAATAAATGTTCCGTCAAAAAATACATATATCTGATCTGAATATCTCACTGGTATTTCTACAAGTCCATTTTCACTTTGTTGTACTTCATAAATATGCTTTTCTTCGGTATAGTAATACCCTTTGTAGTACACTAATGGAAGTTCCAAAAGGTCTCTATCTTCTTTTACATTTGCATAGAGCGAAATGTTTCTTCCTTCTCGTTCAAACTTTTCAATTTTGGTGCTAGCATGTATTTTGCGAATACTATCATTTCCTCTCTCATGAAAAAAGGAATTAGCATTCGGCACATTTTCAGGAAGATACTCTGCACCCATCAAATTATGATTGTTGGTATAAGAAGTAGAATAGCCTTTATATTCTTTAAAATTGTTACTAAATACCTGCCCCGAATTCATTATAACAATGATTGTGAGAACTGATAATAAAGGTATTCCGACTAAAAATATTCTTTTCTCTGTTTTCAACACATTGCTAAAATATACCGCACCAGCAATACTTAATACTATAGTTGCTACAGAGTAGAATCGCCACGAAAACTGAATGAATCCAATAATATTAAACGGAAATGTTCTCCAAGGATAGAATGGAGAAATAATGAATAAACAAATCAATCCTAGAATGAGAAAAATATCACCCATTTTGGTATATTTATCCTTCACTACAAATGCACGTAATAGTATTGTAAATGTGATAACTATTCCTATTCCAGCTATTTCTGGAACAACATAGGTAGCTCCACTAAATAGACCTCTCATTATGTATTTGATAGGTTCTCCAGCCATCACAGGGAAGCTGATAGCACGCTCTCCTGTCATTGCATAATAGAAGTCATTGGAGAACATTTGCTCCAAAAGAGGGAATAAGAAGTAGCTTGTCAGAAGTACCGAAACTGCCGCAGCCATCGCCAGATATGCCAATCTTATCGGTTCTTTTATAAATATTTTATAGTTGAAAAGAAAGTATATTCCTAGTATCAATGCCACTTGAACGGGTGTATTGATATGAGCATATATCATCAAGCTGAATGCTATGGCTATGATATACCATTTTTTATAATTTCCATTAGCTATTTCGTATGCACCCCAGATAGCCAATGGAATGAAAGTTAAACAGATAGTTTCACCTAGTGCTGAGCGATTATATACATCATACAATCTATAATAGGAGAATGTGTATAATATACTAAATATGAATGCGATATATCTATCCTTAAATATCTTAGATCCTGATATATAAGATAGCAAAGCACACAGAATAGTATATCCTATTATCATACTATTATAAGCTACTATTGTATTGGTTAATAATCCAATAAGTGCAAAAGGAATAAGTGTGAAATCGCTATAGAACCACTTGGTAGCATATCCATATCCATCCAATGCTTTTGCATCCACATATGTTGGAAAAGCACTTTCTCTCAAGGCATCCATCAAAGCATCTAAGCGCATGATATGGAATGACATATCGTGCCCTGTATGCAGAGGATAGAAATAGATAGTGACAGCCAATAGTATCAAAAATACAATTGCAAAGTATGCATATTGACTTTTTTTATTTGCTATCAAGCGATCTAATGTATTCATTATTAAATGATATATAGTGTTTTAATGCGCCTCTAACCAATTTGCCCCTTTTCCGCAATCAGCTTGCAAAGGCACAGAAAGTTTATAAGCATTTTCCATTTCTTCTATCACTATTTGCTGCACTTTGTCAAATTCAGAAGGAATAACATCAAAGTTCAACTCATCATGTACCTGCATTATCATCTTAGATTGCAATTGCGCTTCTTCAAAACGTGAAAATATCCTATTCATCGCCACTTTGATAATATCTGCCGCACTTCCTTGTATAGGAGCGTTTATAGCGTTCCGTTCGGCAAATCCTCGTACAGTAGCATTTCTAGAATTGATGTCTGGAAGATATCTTTTTCGTCCATATACAGTTTCTACAAATGTTTGGTCTTGAGCTTTTTGTATAGATTTATCCATGTATTCTTTCACATGCGAATAACTATCGAAATAACCATCTATAAGTTCTTTCGCTTCGCCTCTTGGTATATCTAGTCGTTGCGATAAACCAAATACTGAAATTCCATAAATAATACCAAAGTTTGCAGTTTTTGCCTTATTTCTCATGTCAGATGTCACATCTTCTATAGCTATTTTATAGATTTTGGCAGCCGTAGCAGCATGAATATCCGCCCCACTATTGAATGCCTCTATCATATTAGGATCTTGGCTTAGATGTGCCATTATCCTCAATTCTATCTGAGAATAGTCGGCAGAGAAAAAGATATTACCTTCTTTAGGAATAAATGCCTTACGAATCTCTTTTCCTTGCTCATCACGAATCGGTATATTCTGTAAGTTTGGATTGCTCGAACTCAATCGCCCAGTTGCTGTAACAGTTTGATTATACGAAGTATGTATTCTTCCATCTCTCTTCGAAATTAATTCGGG
>JASLEN010000042.1 GCA_030151105.1 Dysgonomonas sp. | reverse complement strand
TTTGGACTCATTTCGTCCACTCTAGCTGGCTCACTATTGGTTGGTTTCATCGGGATCTTTGCTGCACACAAGGTCGATCATCCGCCTGTAGTATTTACAATGCCAGCTTGTATCACTATGATTCCTGGGATGTATGCCTATCGAACAATGATAGCAGGTATTAAAAGTGCTGACTATGACTATATTTTAAATGATCCTACTATTTTGCCGCAGATGATGCACAATTTTATGCTCACTGTTTCTTTGCTATTTACATTGGCTATCGGAATTAGTATTGGAGTATTACTATTCAGGAAGGAAAGTTCGAGACATATTTCGATAATGGATATTACAAATATAGCAAGTAAGTAGGCTCCATACAACCAAGACTCTCTAGTCTTTTATTCTGGCAGCAAGGTTATCGCATTATTGAAATCTATTTTTTTCTTTGACAACTCTTTATCGAGATTCTCTTTATCTACACTAAAGGAAACCATCCCTGTATTGAAGTGCCAAGTTCCAACGTAATAAACCAAATTGGGTCTTATTTCAATATAATAAGGCTCCAGCCTATCGATATCGACGTTTCCATTTTTAATCTCTTTCGCATATTCCTTTGTAAATGTGTCAACATTCTTATAAATCAATTCTTCATGTACTTCTCCACCATACCATTTACTCTTTATCCAAAAATAACTAAGAACTTTATACATACCTGGCTTTAGGTAATAGCAAAAAGAATTCTGTTTACTAGTCTTCATCACAGGTTTAACATTAAATGTATATACCTGATTAGTAACAATATTCAACAAACGTATTTCTTGAGGAAAGCCTCCACTTGTGAAGCCTAAGCGCTGAACAAAAGAACCATAGATAATAGATGTACTATCATTAAGATTTTGAGAAGAATTTGCCTTCTTTAGACTCTTGAATTCTTGACTATTTAGGTTTAGTGTAATCCCAAAGAAAACGACAATTAGTGTTAAGTATTTAAACATAAAATTTTAAGGTGAGGCGTAATATAAATATCTCCGAGTTTGGCAGAATTAAGTTATGAGTTTTGCAATTGCTTTTGTCTCAATCCTACGAGTCCTCTTAATAATAGGAAAAGAATAATCTGAGTAAAAATTATAAATACTCCAGATGGTACATCTAAGGCAGCAGACAGAAACAATCCGACAAAACAACCCAAGAATCCAATAACAACTGATAGAAAAATCATCTTCACAAAGTTAGATGTGAACAGATTGGCCGTCATCTGAGGTACAGTCAACAAAGACATCAGCATCACAATTCCAACTAAGCGAATACTAAGAACAATGGTGATAGCAATAAACATCATCATGCCATACTTTACCAAATTGACAGGTAGCTTTCTTGTCTTAGCAAACTCAGAGTCAAACGCTGTATAAAGAATCTCTCTTCTAAAGAGTGTGAAAATTAGAATTAAAACTAAAGATAAGATACTCAACCACAGAATATCAGTAGAAGTGATGGTTAAGATATTTCCAAAAAGATAATCATTCAAATTGGGAGCAAAACCTGGCTTCATATAAATAAAAATGATACCAATAGCCATCCCCAAAGACCAAAATGTGCCAATAGCAGAATCCTCACGAACTCCTTGCCTAGAAGAAAGCCACTCGATACCAAAGGCTGAAAGAACGGAAAAAATCATCGCTGAAAGAATAGGATTCCATCCAAAATAAAACCCTATTCCCAATCCTCCTAAAGAGGCATGCGTTATTCCTCCACTGATAAAAACCAATCGACGAATAACCACATACACCCCAATTATTCCACAAGCAATACTAGCTAGTAAGCTACCTAGCAAGGCATTTTGAAAGAAAGGATAAGAGAGCAATTCCAAAAAATCCATATTTTCAGTTATTCTCTATTTAAGATATAATTGACCCGAGTTCTCGATTATCTGAAGCTCCCTCTATTAGATGTGTCAATTCGTCACAATAATATAGTTTCCCTTCGCGCAAATGGAACTCTGCAATCACTTGAGTCTTAGCCTTACGACCATCAGTCAATTCAATATCAACAGTGTGGTTAGAAAATACAATATCCCCTTCACATACCAATGTTTTGAATTCAACTCTACACGTTTCAATCATCAACCTCAAGGTGTTGATATGCTCCACAAACTGTTTGTAATTGAATGTTTTGCCATCTACATATTGCACATAATCTGGTGCTATAAAATTGCCAAGATCTTCCATCTTGAAGCTTTTATTTTCAAACAGATTAATAAACAAATCTCTTATGACATTCTTGTTATTCATATCCTAAATGTACTAAAATTTCAATTCTTTACAAATTTATACTAAATTGGCTGCCAAGAATTTGCGAGTAATACTCTCTTCCTGTCCCCTATTTTTGATATGTTCTACAGCTTGCGTTTCATCTATTTTTCCAATAGCGAAATACTTCGATTCGGGATGAGCAATAATGATGCCACTCACCGACGCATTAGGGAACATAACACCATTTTCGGTCAACTCTACCCCTATTTCTTCCGACTGCAATAAGTCGTGATTCAATATAAAATTGATAGACTGATCAGGGAT
>JASLEN010000402.1 GCA_030151105.1 Dysgonomonas sp. | reverse complement strand
CTCAAACTATAAGTATAATGAAGCCAAAGCAATGGAGTAAATAGCGACTCAAAAATGGTTACATACATGGATATTACAACCATTTGAAAACTGGGCAGAATATCGACGTACCGATCTGCCTATTATGGTAGATGATAGAGAGCAAACAGTATTGCTGAATCAAGGAAATACACCTACTAAGTTTATGTATCCTGCATCAGAGTCAACTCTAAATGCTAAAAATTTTGAAGCCGTAAAACATGAAAACGATTCAAAAGCAAGAGTATGGTGGGATGTAAAATAAGAATCCGAGTTAGATAAGACTTCTAATTATTTGTCAGAGCACAATACAAAATTGTGCTCTGTTAATTTAAACAGATTAAAAATGAAACGCAATTTGCTATTACTTTCACTCCTTTTGTTTACATCAGCATTGGTTCACACCAAAGGAGTTTATCAAAAAGGTTGGATAGATTTTAATAAGAATGGAATTAAAGACATTTTTGAAGATCCTACAGCCAATATCAATGACAGAGTTGAAAATCTACTCAGTCAAATGACTATAGAGGAAAAAACAGCACAGATGGCAACACTCTATGGATCAGGAAGAGTATTGAAAGATTCACTACCTACACCTTCATGGAAAAACGAAATTTGGAAAGACGGAATTGGCAATATAGACGAGCAACACAATGGCTTAGGCAAATTTAGAGATACATTTGCTTTCCCTTTTTCTAAAAGTGTAGATGCTAGAGATGCAATACAACGCTGGTTTGTAGAAGAAACGAGATTAGGAATCCCTGTGGATTTTACGAACGAAGGTATTAGAGGATTGTGCCACTATCATGCAACACTTTTTCCTGCCCAAAGTGGACAAGGAGCTTCATGGAATAAAGATCTAATCAGCAAAATAGCAGAAGTAACAGCCATAGAGGCTAAAGCTCTTGGCTATACCAATATCTATTCTCCTATTCTAGATATAGCACAAGACCCTCGTTGGGGACGAGTAGTAGAATGCTATGGAGAGGATCCTTACCTAGTTGGGCAAATGGGAAAAAGGATGATAGAAGGATTGCAACGTCATGGTTTGGCAGCCACTCCCAAACATTTTGCAGTATATAGTATTCCCGTAGGAGGTCGTGATGAAGATACAAGAACCGATCCACATGTTGCGCCCAAAGAAATGAGAACTCTATACCTTGAACCATTTCGTGTAGCATTTCAAGAAGCTGGAGCTTTGGGAGTAATGAGCTCATATAACGATTATGATGGAACTCCTATAACAGGAAGTTATCATTTTTTGACCGAAATATTGCGCCACGAATGGGGATTCAAAGGCTATGTGGTTTCGGACAGTGAGGCTGTGGAATATTTATATAGCAAGCACAAGGTAGCTCAGGATGATATAGATGCTGCTGCACAGGTTGTTAATGCGGGTCTGAATATTAGAACAAATTTCACACCTCCTCAAGATTTTATAATACCTCTGCGTGAAGCAGTGAAACAAGGTAAAGTTTCTATGCACACCATAGATTCAAGAGTAAGAGATATACTTCGAGTTAAGTTTATTCTAGGGCTCTTTGATAACCCATATCCTGGCAATGGTAAACAAGCAGACAAACTTGTGGCAAGCAAAGAACACAAGCAAGTGTCTCTGGATGCAGCTCGCCAATCTATTGTACTGCTCAAAAATGAAACCAATCTCTTGCCACTTAGCAAAAATCTGAAAAAGGTAGCATTGATAGGACCTAATGCAGCAGAGAAAAAAGATTTCATTTGTAGATATGGACCAGCTGATGCACATATTATATCAGTAAAAGAAGGCTTAGAAGCTTTTCTTCCTAATACCGAAATATTGTACGAAAAAGGCTGCGACATCATTGATAAAAGATTCCCTGAAAGTGAAATTATCCCAGAACCACTAACTACTGAAGAGCAAGCAATGATAGACCAAGCTGTAAAAGCAGCAAAAGAGTCGGAAGTGGCAATAGTTGTGCTTGGAGGTTCAGAAAAAACAGTTAGAGAATATTACTCTCGCTCTAATCTCGACTTAATGGGTCGCCAATTTGAACTATTGCAAGCTGTGTATGAAACTGGTACTCCAGTTGTTCTTTTGCTAGTTGATGGACGAGCTGTTTCAATTAATTGGGCAAATAAATATATTCCTAGTATAGTACAAACATCTTTTCCAGGAGAGTTTCTTGGAACGGCTGTGAGCGAAGTCCTATTTGGAGATTATAATCCTGGTGGTAAGCTGACAGTGACTTATCCTAAATCAGTAGGACAAATTCCTTTTGCCTTTCCATTCAAACCAGGGTCGGATACAAAAGGTCCAGTTCGAGTATCTGGCGCATTGTATCCTTTTGGATATGGCTTAAGTTACACTAGCTTCCAATATTCAGACCTTAAAGTCCAATGCTCTAATCAAGGATTGATGGCAGATGTACAAGTTTCGTTTAAAGTTTCGAACACAGGAAAAGTATCTGGAGATGAAGTAGTTCAACTCTATTTAAATGATGAAGTTAGCTCTGTAACAACTTACACACAAGTGCTTAGAGGCTTCGAAAGAGTACATCTTGATGTAGGAGAAACCAAAGAAATAAATTTCACCCTCACATCTCAAGACTTAGGATTATGGAACAAACACAATGAATTTGTAGTAGAACCAGGATTCTTTGAAGTTCGAATAGGTGCTTCTTCTCAAGATATCAAATTAAAAGAGCGATTTGAATTGAAGGAATAGAAAACAGACTCTAAAAAACATATTGTGTATCAGCACAATAATAAAATATTAAATAGACATGAGAATACTACTAATATCATTTATTACAATTATTACATTCTTGACATCTTGTAGCCAAAAAGAACAACAAGAACCTTTAAGTCAGGTCATTGATAATGCATTAGACTTTGCACAGAAGCAATCACTACGAATGGCTGCCAAATATGAAGGACAAAGGGATACATTTCCGAAATCATATGTAGATGGACAAATGACTACTTCCGACTCGGGATGGTGGTGCAGTGGATTCTTCCCTGGAGTGTTATGGTATCTTTATGAAAATGATAAAGATAACGTTCAGCTACTCCAGTTTGCCAAAGAATATACAGAGAGGATTGAAAAAGAAAAAGATAATGCGAGTACACATGATCTAGGATTTATGCTCTATTGCAGCTTTGGAAATGCTTGGCGACTGACTCACGAGGAAGCGTATAAAGATGTTTTAGAGGCTGGGGCACGTTCCTTAGCAAGTAGATACAATCCTAACATTGGATTAATTAGGTCTTGGGATTTTGGAAAATGGCAATATCCTGTAATTATTGACAACATGATGAATCTGGAATATCTGCTCTGGGCATCAAAGGAATTCAACGAAAAAAACTATGAAAAAGCTTGTATTGATCATGCTAATAAAACGATGCAGAATCATTATAGAGAAAACCATAGTTGTTTTCATATCGTTTCGTATGATTCAATTTCGGGAGATGTAGAGTTGAAACAAAATCATCAAGGCTATTCAGATCAGTCGGCATGGGCTCGTGGACAAGCATGGGGTCTATATGGCTATACTGTAATGTATAGAGAGACAAAAGATGAGACCTATCTCAATCAAGCAA
>JASLEN010000356.1 GCA_030151105.1 Dysgonomonas sp. | reverse complement strand
ATGTCATACAAATACGAATATTGGTAAAGGCTTGCAACCACTTTATAAGTTGTAGTATTGAAGCCATTTTCAGCCACTACCTTAATTTCAGCAGCTCCGCTAGTCAAGTCAATTTTGCTACCCGATGCAGGAGTTGCAGTAGCTTTGTCCGACGTTTTGAAAGTGAAAATCACTTCTTTCAAGTCAGCCAACGTTGCACCCTCTTTCAGCTCCACAGTGATAACATTTGCCTTTGCATCCAAAGTAGCCTCACCTTCTATAGCATCATGTTTTTCAACTTTTACCTCAGTGATAAGCGCTTCTCCTTTTTTGTTGCTTTTTACTCCAGCAAATTTCACGATGATAGAACTTTCGAAAACATCATTGATGTGCAGCACTAGATTAGTCAGATCTTCACCTTTTACAGTTCCACTTTTTACTACGATGGTAGCTATGAAAGGTAGATTTTCGAGTGCATAGTCTTTAATTTCTTTTTCCTTGATGTTCACAACGCCATCTTTGCCTTCTACCTCAACATCTGTCAATTTGATAGTTCCCACATTTAGAGGATTACCGCCAATATTGATTACGAAATTTTCCAACACAAGATTCACCTTGTTTGGTGTAGTGGCAGCTACAATATCTATTGAGCTTTTGTCTTCTATCAATCCCCCTTCTCCAGCAGGCAATTGTACACTCAAATCACCAACATATGTACTTGCTATTTCTTTTGCATAATCCTTTGCTGGACCTGGTTCTGGCTTGTCATCATCACTACATGACGCAGCAAAAAATCCGATGCACGCCAACATTACGATAAAGCTTAATTTTTTCATTCTTTGTCTTTTAAAATTACTTAAGTTAGTTTCTATAACACATTATATATAAATTATATACTTGTAGGTCTTGTTTAGTTTTGCGTTTAAAGCTTTATTAAAGATACAAAGAATAATTGATATATTGCTCATCATTTCACATTTTCTCTGACAAATGGTATATGTAATTTGACGAATGGTAGCAATCCGAGTATCAACGGACACTCTATACGCTTGTTATATATCATCTTGGATGAACAATTTGCTTTCTTACCTGTTATATATGCGATCACACATTCTTTTACATTTGATCTTCTGCTAATATATTGAACTGATATTATGATAAGTATTACTTTGTAATATTTGCATAAGTAATATATTATAAATTATTTATATGATTCAATATATTGTTGTTTATCCTTGTAAATATCCTATTTTATTCAAAAAATAGCTTGAATTTAACTTAGCATCTGAATACTATTATTTTAGATGGAAAGTTTTAATTGTTATTATATTCGTAAATAGCATAATAATAGATAATTATATTTCTATTATTCGGTTTTTATTCAAAGGATATCCTATTCGTAATATAGTGTATCTGTCATATAATGAGCGACTTTACTTGTTTTAGTTTTTCCAATATTTTTTCTTTGTCAGAATATGTTTAATCTCAGCCATTGTTTCTCCACATAATTCTGATTTACCAATATTTATCTTATTTTTGTTTTTAAATACTAAAAATAGAACAATATAGTATTCAATTATAAAAAATCTAATTTCATGAATCAGGAGAAGCAAAAAATGGGCGATTTGCCCGAAAATGCCTTTCGAGAACTCAAAGAGGGCGAGGAGTATAAGCCTCTGATGAGTCCAGATAAGACCTATCCCGAAGTAACGCCGTGGTCGGTGACGTGGGGTGTTTTGATGGCAGTTTTGTTTAGTGCAGCAGCAGCCTACCTTGGGCTCAAAGTGGGTCAAGTTTTTGAGGCAGCTATTCCAATTGCCATTATTGGTGTGGGTTTGTCAACAGCCTTCAAACGTAATAATGCCTTGGGCGAAAACATTATTATTCAGTCTATTGGGGCTAGTAGTGGTGTTATTGTGGCAGGTGCAATATTCACATTGCCAGCACTATATATATTGCAAACGAAGTATCCAGAGTTGAGTGTAACCTTTATGCAAGTGTTTATGAGTTCGCTTCTTGGAGGTATTTTGGGAATTCTTTTTCTGATTCCTTTTCGAAAATATTTTGTATCCGATATGCACGGAAAATATCCTTTTCCAGAAGCTACTGCGACTACGCAGGTGCTGCTTTCGGGCGAGAAGGGTGGAGGGCAAGCCAAACCGCTTGTATTCGCAGGACTTATTGGCGGATTGTATGACTTCATAATTGCTACGTTTGGTACTTGGGCTGAGGAATTTACCTCTAGGGCTATTCCATTTGGGACGGAGATTGCAGACAAGGCAAAAGTTATTTTCAAGATGAATGTTGGAGCTGCCATTCTTGGTCTAGGGTTCATCATTGGGTTGAAATATGCAGCCATTATTTGTGCGGGTTCGGCTCTTATTTGGTTCATTATAGTACCTCTGATGCCACATTTGGGCGATTCGTTAATCTCAACGCTCAACCCTACATTTGTGGGAAGTGTGGCAAATCTTTCGCCAGAAGAAATCTTTTCACAGTTTGCTCGCCATATTGGTATTGGTGGAATTGCGATGTCGGGTGTTATAGGTATTATTAAGTCTCGTAGCATTATCAAAAGTGCTGTAGGACTGGCTTCTAAAGAGTTGAAAGGAAGTAAAGATTCATCGAACGAGAAAGTGAAACGTACACAACGTGATCTTTCTATGAAGTTCATTTCCATTGCTTTAGCGGTTTCACTTGTGGCTGTATTTATATTTTTCTATTTTGGAGTCATTAATAACCTTCTGTTTGCTGTGGTAGGCATTGTGATAGTGGCTATTATCGCTTTCTTGTTTACAACGGTGGCAGCAAATGCGATTGCAATTGTGGGAAGTAACCCTGTATCGGGAATGACATTGATGACACTGATTTTGACTTCGGTAATACTTGTAGCAGTGGGACTTAGTGGAACTTCGGGAATGGTTACTGCACTCATCATTGGAGGTGTGGTTTGTACTGAATTGTCGATGGCTGGCGCATTTGTATCCGACCTCAAAGTGGGATATTGGTTAGGATCCACACCTGCCAAGCAACAATCATGGAAATTCTTAGGCACACTCGTTTCGGCGGCAACCGTTGGAGGTGTGATGATTATATTGAACAAAACTTACGGATTTGTGGGCGAAGGGGCATTGGTTGCACCTCAAGCAAATGCCATGGCGGCTGTAATAGAGCCACTTATGATGGGGCAAGGCGCACCATGGTTATTGTACGGAATAGGTGCAGTTATTGCTCTCATTCTTACGGGGATAAAAGCTCCAGCTTTGCCATTTGCACTAGGGATGTTTATTCCATTTTCGTTAAATATTCCTTTGCTTGTGGGTGGTGCTATCAATTGGTTCGTAAGCACTCGTAGCAAGGATGGCGACCTCAACAAGGCTCGTGTAGAGAAAGGTACGTTGCTTGCATCGGGCTTCATTGCAGGAGGTGCATTGATGGGCGTAGTGTCAGCAGCTATGCGTTTTGGAGGACTCAACTTCGTGAACGACGAGTGGGCTGGTGGCGACATGGCGCAAATATTAGCTTTGGTGGCTTATGCTGCCTTGATAGGCTACTTGGCGTACGCTTCGATGAAGACTAAAAAAGATTGATATTCTATTAATTATTATACTTTGAAAAAAAGCCGATCTTAGGATTGGCTTTTTTTATTATTAAAAAGAAAATGTCCATAAGATTCTAGTTATTCCACTTCAAAAACAATGTTTTAAGTATTTTCTGATGATTAAGAAGACGTTTTTGGCGATAATTCTCCAATTATTTTTTGTATCTTGTACACTCATAAGCAGAAACTTTTTTTGAATTCCAATTTTGGAGCTATAACTATCAAACAATACAATACTTAGCTGCACAAGAAATTTTCTGCTAACTCATTACTATTATGGCATACAGTGTTTACAATACTATTCGCTCCATCAACGCACTATTTATGTTCAACTTTATGTTGTGTGCATTGTTTTTTTGGGCAGCACATCCGCTTATAATAGATGAGGAAAAGCACTATATCTTTACGCGTATTCTCGATGATTCGTATCTTTCCATTGTGAGTGGATATCTGATTACTTATGGAATTATGTCGCTTTTTTTCAGTGTGTTCTATATCCTTTTTAAAACTTACCGAAAAGAAGAACAATTCAAAATTCATCAATATATAAAGATATTCTTTATACTCTTTGTTGTTGGGCTTGTCCTCGATGCCACAGGTTGGTATTATTGGAGAGTAGGAGAGGAATATAATCTTTTTGGTATCGATTTGATAATCAATATAATTAGCACATATATCCACGACTTAATATTTATTTATTTCAAAGGTATTATCTTATGGTTTGCCAGCACCATGATAATCACAACTTTACTTGTGAAACAAGGATTTATTTCGGATCAAACATTTGATAAATGAAATCATATTGAGTGTTGTGTAAACATTCAAAATTGTCATCCATCCTTGTATATAGTCAATTCGTCAGAAAATTTATATAATAAGTGGCATAGTTTTTGATGTAATATAATTATCATCTACTTTCGTGGCTGATAAAGATTTAAAAATATATAAATTTTAGGGTAACTATAATATGAATAATATATCTGTAAGCCTCTTTATACTAGCTTCACTGCTAGGTTTTTCGTCCTGTGAAGGTCTTGAGAAAGAGGATATTTATGTAGCAATAAAAAGTGTGCAAGCCACCGCCGCAGTTCCAGTACAGGAACGTGCAGATTGGCATTTTTATGTCAACGAAAAGGAATATAATTATGTTGTGAATGGACGAATACTTCATGCACAAATAAAGCCCAATGGGGAGGCTGCCTATTATGTGATTTATGGTTCGCAAACTTTAGATTCTCTGCCTAATATTGGTCCAGGAAGTATCAATTTAGTATTTGCTTCATCTGATTATCCTTTCCCAATCAAAGAATTTAATGTGTCAACAGAACATGGAGACATGGATTTTGCAGAGGTGTTGGATCAGAGTACAAAAAAGAAAATCATGGACGTAGATGCCTTATCTGTCAAGCATACAGGCATGTTGTCTCCATATATGGACAATGTGAAACTGGCGCATAGACACAATTTGATGACTTATTCGTTAGAGGGCTTTCCTGAAGATGCTAAGATTCAGCTTTTGACCTCGGGGAAAGAAGTTAAACCCTTTGTGGATGAGGGATTGTATAGTGCTGTGTTGGTCAATCCACAACGAGTGGTTTTGAGAGCAAGTGTAGGAGATGAAGCTTTGGAAATTTCAATGAAAGATGCCATTAAAGCTCTTCCTGCAGAGTTTAGATTGTCCAAAGATATGTGTTATCATTTGGTGTTGAAATGCGACGAAGCAGCTGCCGAAGGAGAAAAGAAACTGACAGTAAGTAGTATAGAAGGAAGAAAATGGAGCGTGTATAATGCTGAAGAGTTGGAGTCAGAAAAAAATACAGAGCAAAATAATTAAATATTTTCGATGTATTAAGAAGATTTTTTAATCTATAATTTGCTGAATAAGAATATATAAATTGAATGCATTGTGTTATCTTTGCATTCAATTTTTTTTGAACAAAATCAAGATGCTCTTTATTGCTATCAACACACAAATCCGTAGAAATGAGAAAATTATTGAACCTACTTTTAATATTCCCTTTCCTTGCATTGAGTTTTTCATGCAGCGATAAAAAGAAAACTGATTCGGTTGTAGATCCTCTTCCGAGTAAAAAACTGGTAAAGATAGAAGCTTACACTATCGATCCTGTTAAGGGTGGTTATGGAACAGTTACTTCATTATTTACCTATGAGGGAGACCGCCTCAAATCGCATCAGCGTTTGAATGACTTTTATGGTTTTGGAGACGATGTTTTTGAATATAGATATGAAGGAAATAAGATCTCATATACTTCTTATAGAGAAGATTATGTTTATATTTTGGATGATAAAAAACGTATCATAAGCAAAACCCGTTTGGTGGAAGGTGTGGAAGATACTAGGGATGAATATGTGTATGACGAAAATGGTTATTTGGTAACTCTTTATGAGATAGATATTCCATCTGGATTGAAAGAGGAATCGACATTTACCTATAGCAATGGATTGCTGACTCATATAAGTTATGCTGAAGGGTGGTCGAATTCCGAAATAGATGTAGAATATTCTCCCCAGACTGATAAGCTTGGCTTGGGGGCGCTGCCTTCCGAATATCAGTTGGAGTTTGCTTTCACTGAAATGTATGGAACGGTGTTCCCTTCTCAAATTTTCTATCAGTTGTCTATGCTTGGAAGGAAGTCTAAGCGATTGATTTCTAGAATAGGGAGTCTTAAATATGAATACATACTTGACGATGATGGTTATGTAAAAACGATAAAACAACGATCCGTAAATAGTCCACATACAATAGATTATACACTTTTCTACGATAAATAATCTATTTTGTTGAAAATAAAAAGAGCGATAGTTTTCTCAACTGTCGCTCTTTCTTTTTTTTGTGAAAAACTTTACATTTTCTTTATCAATTTCAGCTTCGTCTTGGTTTTCCCCATTGGGTCATATCCATCTGCCTCAGCCACAATATAGAGGTCGCCATTAAATTTGATATAGCTATTTCCCAAATCGGCATACTCCTCAGGAGACAAATAACATTCCACGCTCGTATAATTTCGCTCATTAGTCAACAACATAAAGTAGTTTCTCATAATAGAGTTGGGCTTGTCTTCATAGTTCAGCTCCAGCGTTTTATCACCTTTGTAGGTGTTGGAGACGAGGGCAAGATCAACAGGTGTGTTGCCATATAGTTTTACCTCTTGAGTGTCATTTGTATGATACCAAAAACGTTGAGCGCTATTAAAAAATTTCTTAGCATTAGCCTCTTTCTCCGATTTTCCAGGCTCCCACACCTCTTTTTCTGTCAAGTTGGGGACTTGCTTTTCAGATTTTGGTAATTTTTCGTACCAGCAATACGAAAAATTAGAAGTCTGTTTTATAGTCTTAGGCTCGTTACTTCCTGTAGGGAATTTTCCTCCTCCGTCTTCTATTTCCTTCTTATTGAAAGATTTAGAATATCCTTGCTCTGAAGTATTTATGGTAAAACCTAAATCGTAAGAAGAAGGAAGCGACATATTTTCGTTGCTGGCATGCCATACATTTGCCTTTTTGTCTAAGTCGATCACTTTTGAAGTAGCTTTGTTTAGCCCATTGTGATTCTTGATATTCAATTCAAATTGATCTTTGCCAGTATGCAACAGCTCAAGATTGAAAGCCTTGCAAAAATTTGATATCCAATCATCTATTTTTATCTCAGAGGGTTGGAATTTCATGAGGTCAATGCTATCTGTTTTAAACTGAATGGGTGTATTAAAGTCTATGGGTGCTTTACTAGAGCCTGTTTCTGCATCCATTTTGTCTGTCAGCCATTCCTTGTTGGGAGAGAATGGTTCGATCTCTAGTGTGAAGTCAATTTGATGGCGAACCCAATCTTTATCTCTACCTCTATCAATAGATGCTAGGAGCGATATGACTTCTCCAGCCTCTAACCAAATAATTTGTGATAGCTCTCCACTGGTAGATAGGGGGTAGGTGCCTGAAGAGAAATCAGATCTTATTTTCTTGACTTCTGCATCACATTGGGCATTCATAAGGTCAATTACATATTTCCCATTATTATATCCAGGGCTATAAATAGCAGAAATAGCAGTCTGTGGATAGCTAGCTTCCGCATTTCGTTCTTGATATAGAGGCGCAATTAGATTGCAGGCAGTATCTCTTGGTTGATTGTCATTGACTGACTCTGAAATTTGGTAATATTCATGTGGTTTTTCATCCATCAAGTCTGATCGATAATTGTCATGTGTGGGTCTGCCCCAGGCAAATCCAGAAATTAGATAAGGATTTTTTTCTCTATTTATGAAATGTACATTGTTGGCAGTAGATATATTTTGGGGATCTGCTGTGGGGTAAGAACTAGATTTTTCTAATTCAATGTCTGTGAAAAAATTGTCCAAGGTAGCCTTGGTAAGATCAAATATTTCTTCATTTGTTCTAACTAATTTTAATTCTATTGAAACATTTTGAAAGTTTCTGCTAAAGTGAGAGCCTTCTTTCTTGTATTCATGTTGCGAGATGTACATTTGGGTGTTGCTAATATCATTTACTTGTCTCCTGCTCCACCTATCATTGCTGCTATTGTTAAAATTGCATATTGCAGATAATTTTATTTTATATAAGCCATTTATTGGTACCTTAAGTTTCAACTGATTGTTTGTGCCCAACTCTATCAATTTAGACTCATCTTGTATTGATTTTATTTTTAGATTGTCAGATTGAAAAAGATTACAAGTTGCAAAACTGTGGTCAACATGCTTTTTATCGTTATTTGTATCCGCATATCTGTCTGCATATATATGTGGGTTTACTTTGGCTTTCCTTTCCATTCGGCTAGCATTATATGCATTCGACCACTTCCCTTCCAATACCACCTTCTTATAATTGAAAGGCATCTGATACTCAGCTGGATTGCGATAACTCACATAAAGATTTTTCAAGAGTTCGTCATCAAGTGCATTGCCCGAAAGTTTATAATCTGTGTGATTAAATAACTCCTTGAGAAGTTGGATACAATTGGTAGATGGAGGAAAATCCGTAATCTCCAATTTATCAGAATTTTGTCCTAAGTTGTTCGTATTGTCTAGGTTATAAGGCAAAGTACTATAAAGCGCATATGGAAAGATACACTTAGGGTTCGTCTTTTTATTGTATTCCGAAATGCTCTCCAAGCCTATAAAATCCTCCACTAGCCATTCACCCGCTTCATTCATTTTCATTTCGCCAAACACGTCTTTGGCGGTCAAGGGTGCAGGTACACCCAGATTGCCTTTGTAGCTATCTCTTGTGATTTCGGTGAGGCGAAATTTCCCCTCCAAAATCAAAATATTGTTGACATAAAGTCTTGCATCTGGATAGATTGAGAATTTTCCCTCTGTTTCTTCCACGTTGCTGTATCTAAATATCTCATCGTTTGTGGGTGTAGAAGGGAGGCTGATGGTATATGATTTTTGAGCATCTTTCGTATTCAGCTCCGAAGGGTTGATAAACTGTCGTTTGAGTCTGATTGAGAGGTCAGATTTTTCTAAATCGCATAGCCTATTGGCAATGTAAAGTTCTATATTCATACGTTTTACAGAAAAATAATTAATAATTTGTTGCTTACTATCAATAGATAAATGTTGTTGAAATTGGTGACTCAGTCATAATCTTGCTTATGTGCTTTTACCTCTTATTACAGAGTAACTTAGCTGATCATTCTGCTGTCTCAATTTATTCAAGCAAACATAGCGTTGAGCATCAATAGCATGATTGTAACGATCTATAGGCACATTCGTAGGCTCTCCAAAAGCATCCATTTGCCAACGATAATTTCTATATTCGTTGATGATGTTTGTGCTCCTTTTGGTGATATTTTTCTCATATCTGTTTAAGATTTCGATACCATTGTGGATGCTATCTCGCCCCTTTTGTGCAGCCTCTATGCGAAAGCCAAATGAGCGAATTTCTTGTATTGATTTGGGTTCGGCGCTATCTGCTATGATGCTGATATCGTTATTTATTCCAT
>JASLEN010000329.1 GCA_030151105.1 Dysgonomonas sp. | reverse complement strand
TGAACTTGTCCTCCATCTATACAGTCCTTGAGCGAGACCTCTCCTACTCTTGTTCTGTCTAGTGCTGTAAGGTGCGCACCTGTTTCTAGAGCTTCGCCAATATCTCTGGCCAGCGCTCGTATATATGTGCCTTTGCTACACACAACTCTTACTTTTATTTCAGGGAGATTGCATTCAAGCAATTCTATTTCATCAATAACAAGCAGCTTCGGTTTCAGTTCTACTTCTTCGCCCGCACGAGCCAAGTTGTACGCCCTTCTTCCATCCACTTTCACAGCAGAGTAGATAGGTGGTACTTGCCAGATTTCGCCGATGAAATGATTAATTTTCTCCTCTACCAGTTCTTTTGTCAAATGATCTGTTGGATAGGTTTTATCCACTTCTGTTTCCAAATCGAAAGAAGGCGTTGTGGCTCCTAAAGCAATTGTTGCAATGTATTCTTTTACTTGATACTGAAAACTTTCTATCAACTTGGTCTTTTTCCCCGTGCAAATAATCATTACACCAGTAGCCAAAGGATCGAGAGTGCCAGCATGTCCTACTTTTAGTTTCTTAACTCCTAAACGCTTACATATCGTACCACGCACCTTTGCAACCAACTGAAAAGAAGTCCAGTTGAGAGGTTTGTTGAAGTATAAAACTTCTCCTTCTATAAAATTCATTCTATATTTTAAGATACTTCTAAATTAACTCCTACTGCCAAAAGCACAAGAATTAAGACTCCAACTACGATACGATACCATCCAAAGAATCTGAAACCATACTTGGTAACAAAACCGATGAAAAATTTGATAGCTGCCAATGCTACAATAAATGCTACAACATTACCCACTATCAGCACCAACGCATTATCAACCAACAAGCTGAAATCGAAATCGAGGAAACCTGCTCCCTCTTCTTTAGATTGTATCAACTTCAACACCTTGTATCCTGTTGCTGCTGCCATTGTAGGCACTGCCAAGAAGAACGAAAATTCTGCTGCTGCCTTACGAGTCAACTTCTGACTCATCCCTCCCACAATAGTTGCCATAGAACGAGATACTCCAGGAATCATCGCTATACATTGGAAAAGCCCGATTACAAAAGCATTTTTATAGGTTACACCTTTTTTATCTTCGTCTGGCTTGTTGAACCACTTATCCACAAAGAGCATTACCACTCCTCCTATCACCAACATGATAGCTACTACATAAACGTTCTCTAGCAAATCATCGATATAATCGCTCAAAAGAAGCCCTAAAATTGCTGCTGGAATAAACCCTGCTAACAACTTCAAATAGAAATCAACGGATTGAAAAAACCTCTTCCAATAGAGAACTAATACTGATAGAATAGCTCCAAACTGGATGATGATTGTAAATGCTTTTACAAATTCGGTGCTTTTGATCCCCAACACGCCTTGTGTGATAATCATGTGCCCTGTTGACGACACAGGAAGGAACTCTGTTAGACCTTCAATTATAGCAATAATGATTGCTTCTAAAATACTCATCTAGTAGTTTTAATATTATGTTACTTATTCTATTACTTCAGTCAGGCTACTTTGTCAGTATTTGTTTTGGGTCTTGGATATAGTATCCCTACTATCATCAGCAAAAAGCCAAAGAAACACATCATAGGAGCTACCACTATACGTCGTGTACTAAAGATATCTGGTTCAAAACCTCCTTCGATAGTCGAAGCTGGTCCTGTCATCATTATAAATCCTACAACAATAATGAGCACAGACACAATACAAATGATGTAGTTCTTTTTACTGAATGCAAAATCCTTTTTATCCATATTTATTTTTCTAAAGAATATTTATTTTATACTCGATAAAGTTTATTAGTTGTCATCTTCAAATATCTATTCACTGCTGTTGCTGTTGCAAATGCAGAGATTACAATTCCGCTCACCAACACCACTAGATAAGTAGCCAAAAGCTCATTGGTAGTGATAATTGTTATTATCTCTGGGAAAACTCCTGTCACATAATACACAATACCTGTGATAGCAAAACTTGCCAACACTGCAGCTATAATTCCATTGAACACCATACGCCACACAAAAGGACGACGAATGAAAGCATTGGTTGCTCCCACTAGCTGCATGGTATTGATAAGAAAACGTTTGGAATATATATTGAGTTGAATAATACTTCTAATTAAAGTAAAGGAAATAAGCACTAAGACAACTGTCAATCCTAACAGGATTGTTCCTGCAACAGAAAGCGTCTCATTGGCTTCGGTAATAACCTCATCACTATAAATAATATTCTGAATAATGTTTTTACCCTTCAAACTTGCTTTTACTTTCTCCATACCCTCTGGATTCACATATTCCGACTTCACATAAATATCGAAATAGCTGAGTGCAGGATCGAACCCGAGTACATCCTCTGGATCTAAACCAAGTTTATCCACTAAGTCTTTTTTAATTTCTTCTTTGCTTATATAAACTACAGATTTTAGATATTCGTTGCTCTCTAGTTCTTTTTGCATCTTGACAATTGCCTTATCGGGAGTATCAGCTGCCAATTCGATCGTAATTCCTAAATTTTCTTTCAGAACTGATGCCAACCCATTGCTCGTTAGTCCGACCAAAGCTGTGAGACCGAGTAAAATAAGAACAAGAGTAATACTCACCACTGTGATTACACCTGCTGTAAAAAAAGATACTGACTTTCCTTGATTTCTATTTGACATATTGTACTTAAAAGGATTAGGCTAGATACAAAACAGATGCAACACACCTAAATATCTAACAAAGAAACAAAATAAAAGGGAGGATATAGAATAATTTACCTTTTTTAATAGATTAAACAAATCAACACTAAGCTAGAATAGTTCAAAGTCTCTCATAAATAGTTATTCCATATATTCGTCCTTCTGCTTCCTGTATTTGTTCATTAATTAACTATATTTGTTGTAATACTAAATGGATGAATAACATCAAATTATAACCTATAAGATTTAATTCAATATCATGACTAAAACAAAATCAGGACTCAACCCTCATGACTTTGTGGGCACAGTGGACGGAAAAGCCACCCAGTTAGCAATACTTACTAATAACAATGGAATGGAGCTAACTGTTCTCAACTATGGAGCAAAAGTAGTTTCCATCATGGTTCCAACCAAGAGCGGAGAGTATGTTGACGTAGTTACTGGCCACAACAACCTACAAGAATACCTATCTTCCGAAGAACCTTTCTTCGGCTCTGTATGTGGACGTACAGGAAATAGAATAGCTAAAGGAAAATTCACCTTGGAAGGAAAAGAATATCAATTGGCAATCAATAATGGACCTAACAACCTTCATGGAGGAATCAAAGGATTCAATGCTGTGGTGTGGGATATGGAACAATTAGACGCTCAATCCGTAAAATTAACTTATCTATCGAAAGATGGAGAAGAGGGCTATCCTGGAAATCTATCTGTGGAGATGATTTATCGCTTGACTGATGATAATGCTTTCGAGATTGACTACAAGGCTACAACAGACAAGACAACAATAGTGAATCTAACAAACCACTCCTACTTCAACCTTTCTGGAATGGGAGACTCTAGCGTGAACGATCACTTGCTGACTCTTCATGCTCCAACATATTTGCCAACTGACGACACAGCTATTCCATATGGAAAGCCAGAGTCTGTAAAAGGAACACCTTTCGACTTCACTACAGAACACACGATTGGCTCTCGTATTGATGAAGATTTTGAACAACTTCACTTTGGAAGAGGATATGATCACACCTTTGTGTTCGACAAAAAAGAAGGAGAATATGCACATGCTCTGACTTGCATCTCTCCTAAAACAGGGGTACAAATGGATATATATACAACAGAGCCAGGAGTACAGATGTACACTGGAAATTGGATGTCAGGAAATTTTGAAGGAAAGCTAGGCAAACGTTATCCTGCGAGAAGTGCTGTTTGCTTTGAAACACAACACTTCCCCGATGCAATTAACAAACCAGAATATCCATCAGTAATTCTTAAAGTCGGAGATACATTTAAGAGTAAAACAAGTCACAAGTTTTCGGTGAAGAAATAAAAACAGATAACATAAAAGGAAAGAGGAGCTAAATTTAGCTCCTCTTTCCTTTTATAATTTATATCATTACTGAAATCACTTTCTCAACTTCACATAATCTACTGCATGCCCATCACCCTTGTGAAGTATCAAGCTTGCTCGACCACGGGTAGGGAGAATATTTTTCAACAAATTCTCTCTATTGATCGTGTACCATATATTTTTAGCGGTGGCAATAGCCATCGTCTCAGACAGTTTAGTATAATCATTGAAATATGAGTCTGGATCTTTAAAAGCTCCTTCTCTAAACTTCATAAAACGAGAAATATACCATTCTTCCAAATCATGCTCATCAGCATCTACATAAATAGAAAAATCTAAAAAGTCAGAAACAAAGGCTCTTGGCTTTTCATTAGGATAATCGAGCCAACTTTGGAGAACATTCAAGCCTTCGAGAATTATGATATCTGGTTCGTTGAGTGTTAAATATTCATCAGGGACGACATCATATATAAGATGTGAATACTGTGGAACTCTCAACTCTTTTTTTCCTGATTTTGCATCCATCACAAATTGAAGAAGAGCTTTGCTATCGTAAGATTCTGGGAAACCTTTTTTATGCATCAGCTGCTTTTCCTCCAACACCTTATTGGGATAAAGGAAACCATCGGTAGTGACCAGCGCTACATTTTGATGCTCAAGACGACGACTCAACAGAGCTTGCAAAACACGAGCCGTTGTACTCTTGCCTACCGAAACACTTCCTGCAATACCAATTATGAAAGGTATCTTTTGTTTCTCCTCTTGCAAAAACTTCATCAACACTTCTTGCCTCTGATTCAATGCCTCTACATAATAGGTCAACAGACGAGAAAGTGGAAGATAAATCTCTCGCACCGAATCCATCGAGAATGCTTCGTTAATACCTCTCAACGTTTCCACCTCATCTTCTGTAAGAGTCATAGGCTCATCAGCTCTCAGCTTTGACCATTTCTTCAATGTAAAATGAAGATAAGGACTATCAGAATATATTTCTTCGATCATTTTTCATAAAAGTTATAAATGATAGAGGCAAAGGTAAATGATAATAAAAGCATAAAAAAGACTTTTAAAGGTTAATCTATTCTACAAATCACTTTTTGAAGAACTATTCCAGTAAGATATCTGTTTATTGTGTCGGATAACAGCTTAAAGAAGCTGATATGAGTAATTTATATACTATAAGCCTTAGAACTATTTTATATTTCTCTCTAGACAAAGACTTAAACTTATTGTAGCTTAAAGTTTGTCATATTGGTGATTTATAATATTTATAAGTTCTGCTAAAGTCGTAAGAACTCTGTATATTTGTAACATCGGGCAAAATTTGTGTTATGAGCCCCAACTAAACTCACATATAAATGATGACAGAACAAGATAAAATATTAGAAGAAGTAACCACCAGCGAATACAAATACGGCTTTGTGACAGACGTAGAAACTGAGGTTATTCCTGTAGGATTGGACGAAGATGTGGTTCGTCTGATATCTTCGAAAAAGAACGAGCCAGAATGGCTACTAGAATACAGGCTGAAAGCATTCCGCCATTGGACTACGCTAAAAATGCCAGATTGGGCGATGCTACAAATACCAGAAATAGATTATCAATCAATTAGCTACTATGCTTCACCCAAGAGTGTGAAAGATGGACCTAAGAGTTTAGACGAAGTTGATCCAGAATTACTGAAAACTTTCGAAAAATTAGGTATTCCATTGCATGAGCGCGCTATACTAGCAGGTGTGCAAACAATGGCTGTAGATGCTGTGATAGATAGCGTTTCGGTGAAAACTACTTTCAAAGAAACATTGGCTGAGAAAGGGATTATATTCAGTTCGTTTAGCGAGGCTGTGCAAGAACATCCTGAATTGGTGAAAAAATATTTAGGAACTGTGGTTCCATACGCTGACAATTTTTTTGCAGCTCTAAACTCTGCGGTTTTCAGTGACGGATCATTCTGTTATATACCTAAAGGGGTACGTTGCCCGATGGAACTTTCAACTTATTTCCGTATCAATGCGGCAAATACAGGACAATTTGAGCGTACGCTTATTGTGGCTGACGACGATTCATACGTAAGCTACCTTGAAGGTTGTACAGCTCCTCAACGTGACGAGAACCAGCTGCACGCTGCTATTGTGGAAATAGTAGCAATGGATAGAGCTGAAGTAAAATACTCTACTGTTCAAAACTGGTATCCTGGAGACAAAGATGGCAAAGGTGGAATTTACAACTTCGTGACCAAACGTGGAATATGTAAAGGTGTATCTTCGAAAATATCTTGGACACAAGTTGAAACTGGTTCGGCTGTAACATGGAAATATCCTTCTTGCATCCTTCTTGGAGACAATTCAGTAGGTGAGTTCTACTCTGTGGCTGTAACCAACCACAAACAACAAGCCGATACAGGAACCAAGATGATCCACTTAGGTAAAAACACTAGAAGCCGCATTGTATCTAAAGGGATTTCGGCAGGAAACAGTCAAAACTCATATCGAGGCTTGGTGAAAGTGGCTGCTAAGGCAGAAGGAGCTAGAAACCACTCGCAATGCGATAGTTTGCTACTTGGAGACAGATGTGGTGCGCATACATTCCCATATTCTGATATTGCCAACCATACTGCAATTATTGAGCATGAGGCTACAACTTCTAAAGTAAGTGAAGATCAGATTTTGTATTGCAACCAACGTGGACTAGATGATGAGAAAGCTGTAGCCCTCATCGTGAATGGATATGCAAAAGAAGTGATGCAACATCTTCCGATGGAGTTTGCCGTAGAAGCTCAAAAACTATTGGCTATTAGTCTGGAAGGTAGTGTGGGATAAATACTACATCCTACTTATAAAGAGATAATGACAAAAAAGGTTGAGTTCAATATTGAACTCAACCTTTTTTATTATACAAGGCAAGTATAAGAATCCTATACTCACCTTAACTTTATATTAGCATTACTTTATACTATTCAGCATATCCAATCTACCTTCGTTTACTTGTTTTAGAATCAACTCTCCAAAAAGAGTATTTTGCCAAGCAAACCATTCACGAGTAAAATCGTGATGATTGTTTACATTAAATGATTCGTGCATAAAACCTGTATCTGCATCTGTACGCATCAGCATTTCGATACAAGCCTTGATTTCTTTTTCATCACTACTCGTAAATGCCTTCATCATGATACTCATTGGCCAAGCCATATCGTACCCGATGTGTGGACCACCAATTCCCTCTCCATCTTTACCTTTGAAGAAATAAGGATTATCTTGACTCCAAACAAACTTACGTGTATTTTGATAGATAGGATCATTTACGTCAATATCACCCAAATAAGGCATAGCTAACAAGCTAGGC
>JASLEN010000319.1 GCA_030151105.1 Dysgonomonas sp. | reverse complement strand
CATTTCTCCAACACTTCTTCCACAGCTACTCTTATTTCCTCCATTGTCAACACCTTTAAGTTAGGTAATTGTCGCAACCATTGAGCATTAAGTTCTACCAGATTTTCTTCTTGATAGATATTGTAATAGGTGTTGTCATTTAAGCTTTCTCGAGTTTCGTTTTCGCCAAAATATTGACTGTCGAAATAGACTTGAAGCTCGTCTCTGTCCATGCCTTCAACAAATCGAGATTGTCCTTCAAAAAACTCGAGTTGTTGTTTAGCTCCTATGTTTTTTAGGCCCTCTCTCACAATGTTGTTCAAGCTTGCATTCCACTTCGAGTTATATACAAATTGTGAAAAATTACCATTGTTTACTTGTGCTGCATAATAGTCCACAAAGTAGCTTTGCAAGGCTTCTGCTGGCAACTGGTCGTAAGTTCCACCTTCTTCCAAAACTAGATTGACGATGGAAATATTGGATGCAATTATTTTGTAAGCCTCACTATCATTGAAGGAGGCTTCGGATACATATACGTATTCTAACTTTTTCATAGGTAAAAGTATAAGTTTTTTTGATTTATCGTTGATACAAGAATCGTTTGATACTACGCTTAGGTGTTTTCTCAAATTCAGTTTCTTGAATCCTAAAGTTAACAACTTTGCTATATCCTGGCAAACGCTTGTTGATACTTTTCATTTCGTTGGTAAATAGCTTCGGATACTCATCCTCTTTGATCTGATTTTTAGTCATATAATCTAGGTCAGGATAGATGAGTGCTATCAATTTATGATCTTCTTCAATAATAAGTGCCTCTGCAATATATGGAGAGTTATTGTAATGATCTTCAATTTCTTCAGGATAGATATTTTGTCCCGAAGGTCCAAGAATCATCGTTTTGCTTCTCCCTTTGATGAACAAATGTCCATCCTCGTCCAAGATACCCAAATCTCCTGTTTTTAGCCAACCATTGTCAGTAAATGCTTCTTTAGTAGCTTCTTCATTTTTGAAGTAACCTAACATCAGATTGTCGCCTTTTGTCAAGATTTCGCCAGTTTCGTTTGCTGGATCTTCCGAATCTATTTTCACTTGCATTCTGTCCACAATCATTCCACATGATGCTGGTTTGTAGATATCCCAATATGCGTATGAAATGAGTGGTACGCACTCTGTCATGCCGTAGCCAACGGTGTACGGGAATTTTATTTCTGATAAGAAAGCTCCTACTTCTTGATTCAATGCAGCTCCACCAATTACAATTTCCACCAATTTGTTTCCAAAAGCTGGAATCAATTTAGCAGCAATTTTTGCATAAATTTTCTTTCTGAAAAATGGTATCTTAACCAAAAAGTTAACAGGGAATTTAGCCAATTGTGGGAAAACTCTATTCTGTACTATTTTTTCAATAATTAGCGGCACAGCCAAAACGAGGGTAGGGTTGACCGTCGAGAATGCCTCCAAGATTACTTGCGGCGAAGGTACTCTCGTTAGATAATGGATATGGCTTCCTTTGGCAATGGATAAGAGCACTTCGAATGCCAGACCATACATATGTGCCATGGGTAACATGCAAACAATGCCATCACCAGCCTTCACAAATGGAATACAATCTATCGCAAAACGAGTATTCGACCACAAACTACGATACGGAACCATTACGCCCTTTGGCGAACTTGTTGTTCCAGATGTATAGTTCAATACGGCTAATTCTTCAGGACTCTCGTCATGGAATTTAACATCTTCTTGTGTAAATCCATTTGGATATTTTTCATCAAAAAGTTGTTGGATATTTGCTTGTACTTCTACCGCCTTTTCTGTTGCCGATTTGGTCAACGAAAAGTCTTCGAGAGTGATGACAGTTTGTGCTTCTAAGATATTGTTTAAGTCTATCTTAGCTTTGGTTTGTTCACCTGCAAACAAGACTTTTGCTTCGGAATGATTCACAATATTTTCTATACTCTCTCCATTAAAATCGTGGAGAATAGTAGTCACAACAGCACCATAACTCAGCGATGCAAAAAAAGCAATCGCCCAATGCGATGAGTTTTTGTCACACAAGGCAATTTTGTCTCCCTTTTGTATTTCTAATGCGTCAAATAGCAAATGCAATTTGGCTATTTCGGCAGCAAATTCTTTGTACAAAAATGTTGCGCCATGGAGGTCTGTCAATGCTGGTCTGTCCCAGTTTTCACAGATTCCATTTTTTATTAGGGTTAAGAATTTCTTATCCATATTGTAGATGATGAATATGTTTATACAATTTTGACCACAAATGTAGCTAAATTTCTATTAGATATAGACTAATGAAAGATATGTGTAAGTGTTTATTGCATCCTTTCGGGCAATATACAACATTACTTGCTGCTTACTAAACAACTTAAACAATAAAATAGTTATTTTTGTGTTAATTTAATTAGATTGATTATATCTAAAATTAGACCGTTTTTTAGAATTGCTTAGAATAAATAAAACTTCTATTTTCATTGCTTGCATCTTGTGTGCAGGAGTGATTGTTTTGTCGTCGTGTTCCAACAAAAAGAATACGTCTTTTACTCGTTTCTATCATTCTGTCAATACTCGATATAATGTGCATTTCAATGCCGACGAAGCCTTTAAAGAATCTATGCAGAGCAAGCAGAGGTCTCAAGATGCAGATGATAACTTATCACAGATTCTTCATGTATATCCCCTAATTTTAGATAGTGCAGACCTCAAATATAAAGGTTCTTTTACAACCACAATAGACAAGTCAACGAAGGCTATCAAATTGCATTCGATCAAGACCAAGCCACGTCGTGATCCAGACAAGCGCAACGATGCCAAATATCAGGCATGGGTGAAGCAATTAGAATTCAATCCTTTCCTGATCAATTCTTGGATGCTCTTGGGGAGGTCAGAATTTGAAGAGGGAAATTATTTGAGATCTATCACAACATTTATGTACATCACTAAAATATATTCTACCGATAAGCGAATTGTGTCGGAATCCAAACTCTGGATTGCTCGTTCCTATTCGGAGATGGGATGGATGTATGAGGCAGAGAATGTGTTGAGAAAGATGGAGCAAAATAATGAAATACATCATGAACTTTTGGGAATGTATTCGTCCATCAAGGCAAATATTTATGTGCACAATACAAACTACGAAAGTGCTATTCCTTACCTCGAAGAGGCTATAAAAAAGGAGAAAGGTTTTCAAAAAAGAAGAAACAAATACCTTTTAGCTCAACTCTATCAAGCTATAGGTGATAATGAAAAAGCCTATAAGGCTTATAAAAGCGTAAGATCATTTACTGCGCCATATCATTATTCCATAAACTCTAGATTGAATGAATTGGAGGTTGCTCCATTTTCAGATCAAAAGAGAATATCTACCTTGAAAGGGATGACAAAACCGCAGAGAAACAAGGAGTATTTAGACCAGATTTATACGGCTCTGGCTAATGTTTATCTCAATGGACAAGATACGGTGAAGGCAATTGAGAACTACGAATTAGCTATTGAGCATAGCGAACGAAATGCCTATGACAAGGCTGTGGCGCAAATTAAACTAGGAGGACTATACTTCGAAACCCAAAAATATGTGCAAGCACAACCTCACTATTCAGGAGCATTACCTCAGTTGAAAAAGGCAGACGAAAAATATGCTGAGGTTTCTCTTCGTTCCGAGGTCTTGGATCAGTTGGTGGTACATGCAAAGGTTGTTAACGAGCAAGACAGCTTGCTTCGAATAGCCAATATGCCCGATTATGAGCGTATTGCTTACATTGAGGCGCATATAGAGAAAGTAAAAAAAGAGGAGGCTAAGAAAAAGAAAGAAGAAGAGCTTGCTAGGTTAGAAGAAGAGCGTAATCAACCCGCAATGAATGAGCCTATTAGTTGGGATAATATCGGGAAGATTAATCAGACCTTAGCACCAGTTACCCCAGCAGCACAAGAGTCCGACTTTTATTTTTATAGTAAACAGGCTGTAGATCAGGGTAAAATTTCTTTTCAAAAGAAATGGGGTAAACGCCCCCTTGAGGATAATTGGAGGAGGAGAAGCAAGAAAACAACAAATCCATTTGAGGATGAAGAATTGGCTGAAGAATCTATCGAATCAGATAGTATAGTTGCGCCTGTTGATACCGAAAAAGCAGAACAAATGGCTGAGGTAACTGATATCTACTCGGTAGAATATTATTTGCAGCAGTTGCCTTTGACGGAGCAAGAAAAACAAGAGTCAGGGAAGTTAATTGAAAACGGCTTGTTCAATATGGGGCTTATCTATAAGAACTTGTTAGAGGACAAGAATCTTGCAATTGCTACTTTTGAAGAGGATTTGGCTCGTTTCCCTGATACTCCAAACCGTGAAGAAATCTATTTCCAATTGTTCCTTATTTATCTGCAAATGGGTAAAGGTGATTTTGTGGCTACATATAGAGATAAAATAATTAATGAGTTTCCAGACAGTAAATATACAATTCCATTGAGTGACGACAACTACACATGGAATTTCACTTACATGGCAAAAATGCAAGAGGAGCTTTATCAAGCAACTTATGAGGCATACATGAAGGGTGATTATATTACTGTGAGACGAAATCATGAGGAAATACAAACAAAGTTCCCTTTTGTAGATTTGATGCCTAAGTTCTCATTCCTCAATTCCTTGTCCTATGCACAGACAAAGGATGCTAAACGAATGGAGCTAGAGCTAACGAAACTGA
>JASLEN010000299.1 GCA_030151105.1 Dysgonomonas sp. | reverse complement strand
TTGAGGACGAAAAGTCCCAAGAGCGGAGGTTTTGCCCCTCGATACGAAGGTTCGTATGATGAAAAAACTTACGCTGCATTTAATGGAGTGGCACGTACTTGGCTGATAGCTCCTTATCTCGAAGCCTACTTGAAAGTCTTTAGTAGAAGTGGGTTGTCATTCTTGGAAAGAATATTGGCAGGGATTGAAGAAGAAATGTCTAATAATTGTATTGGATCATTATCTGAAATGTATGATGGAAATATGCCTTCGCTGGGACATGGCGCTGTGTCGTCGTCTATTGCTGTAGCGGGTGTGTTGAGGGCGCTTAAAATGAGAGATACTTTTGCTGACCAGTATTGAAATATTAAAGAATAAAAGAGGAAAGAGAATATGAAAGCATTAATGTTTGGGTGGGAGTTTCCACCACATATACTGGGAGGATTAGGTACAGCAAGTTATGGCTTGACCAAGGGGATGGCTTTGCAGCCTGATATGGATATTACATTTGTAATGCCACGCCCATCAGGGGATGAAGACCAGAGCTTTGCAAAAATAATAGGAGCTTGTCATACTCCCATTGTCTGGAAGGATGTGGATTGGGAATATGCACAAAAAAGACTGTCGAAATATATGGATCCGCAAGAATATTATAATATGAGAGATAATATTTATGCCGATTTCAGTTATATGCATACGAATGATTTAGGAGCAATAGATTTTTCGGGAAAATATCCAGAGAACCTGCTGGAGGAGATAAACAACTATTCTATAATGGCTGGAGTAATTGCACGTACACATAAATATGATATTATTCACTCTCACGATTGGCTGACTTATCCTGCGGGACTACATGCTAAAACAGTATTGGGTGTTCCGCTCGTTCTGCATGTACATGCTACCGACTTTGATAGAAGTAGAGGGAAGGTTAATCCGCAAGTGTATGCTATAGAAAAGAATGGGATGGATCATGCAGATCATATTATCTGTGTGAGCGAACTTACTCGCCGTATTGTTATTGATAAATACTATCAAGATCCTGCTAAGGTGACCACCGTGCATAATGCCGTAGAACCACTTAGCCCAGAAATAGAGGCGATAAAGGTTCATAAAATGGAGAATGATAAAATAGTCACTTTCTTGGGGCGAATTACTATGCAAAAAGGTCCCGAGTATTTTGTGGAGGCTGCAGCTCGAGTTTTAGAACATTCTAAAAATATACGCTTTGTGATGGCAGGAAGTGGAGATATGTATGAGCGAATGGTGCTGTTGGCTTCAGAGAGGGGGATTTCGGATAGATTTCACTTTACAGGTTTCTTGAGAGGAAAACAAGTGTATGAAATGTTGAAGATGAGCGATGTTTACGTCATGCCATCTGTATCGGAGCCATTTGGAATTTCTCCACTAGAAGCTATGCAATGTGGTATTCCTACCGTTATATCTAAACAATCGGGGTGTGCCGAAATATTGACAAATGCGATCAAAATTGACTATTGGGATGTGGATGCTATGGCGAGCATGATTCATTCTATTTGTACCTATCCTGCACTTGCGGACTACATGGGACGTGAGGGAGAAGAGGAAGTGGGTGAAATAAAATGGGAATATGCTGGGCAGAAGGTGCGCAATATATATAATAACTTATGCATATAATAATACAATACTATCATGAAGACAATCTGTTTTTACTTTCAAATACATCAACCGCAGCGATTGAAACAATATCGTTTTTTTAATATAGGTAACGATCATTACTATTATGATGATTATGCCAATGAAGATGTGATGCGTCAGATGGCAGAAGTGTCATTTGTCCCAGCAAATAGACTTCTATTGGAGATGATTCAAGAGAATGAAGGGAAATTTAAAGTTGCATTTTCTATTTCGGGTGTAGCGCTCGATCAGATGGAGTTTTACGCACCTGAAGTGATAGAAGGGTTTAGACAATTGGCTGATACTGGTTGTGTGGAGTTTCTGTCTGAAACCCAAGCTCACTCTTTATCTTCGTTAATTGATCCTGAAGAATTTGCTACTCAGGTCAAAGAGCATGATGATAAAATAGAAAACCTCTTTGGTTTGCGTCCTAAAATTTTTAGGAATACAGAGTTGATATATTCAGACGAAATTGCACAGCAAATACAAGCTATGGGATTCAATGGAGTTGTGATGGAGGGGGCTAAACATCTTTTGGGATGGAAAAGTCCTAATTATGTTTATCAATCAGCTGCTGCTCCAAAGCTAAAGTTGCTTTTAAGAAATAGTAAGTTTAGTGAAGATATGGCTACTCGTTTTTCGAATTATACTTGGGATGAATATCCTTTGACAGCTGACAAGTATATGAGGTGGATTGCAGAAGCTCCAAAAGAAGAGAAGGTGTTTAACCTCTTTATGAATTATGAGGTTTTAGGTAATTTTCAGAAAAAGAGTTCGGGAATTTTTGATTTTATGAAAGCTCTTCCTCGTTTTGCAGAGCAATATAATATTCGATTTGGTACTCCTTCTGAAATTATTGCCGAGCAAGCTGCTATTGATATGATTTCGGTGTCAGATCATCCAGTATCGTGGGTAGATGAGGAGAGAGATACATCAGCATGGTTGGGGAATTCTTTGCAGCAAGAAGCTTTCCATGCACTCTATCAATTGAGTGAAAGAGTACGTTTGAGTAGTTCAAGGGCGTTGATTCAAGATTGGCTCTATTTGCAATGTAGCGACCATTTTTATTATATGGGAACTAAGAGTGCTTTGCCATTTAGCCCATATGCATCTCCCTATGAGGCTTTCAGTATCTACATGAATGCTCTAAGTGATTTTAAAGAACGTGTAGAAGCAGAGTTTCCAAGTAGTATTGAAACAGAGGAGCTTAACTCGCTGCTGATAACTATTCATAATCAGGCTGATGAAATAAATAGGCTCAAAAAAGAATTGAAGGAATTAGAAAAAACAAGTGCTCATAATGATAGTGTCAAAGAGATAGGAGCAACTCCTAAAACGAAGAAACCAAAAGAAAAGGTGAAGTAAGGTGAAAGTCCTTAAGTGTTTTGTAGTTATTTCTTTTGCCAATTTAGAGATTAATTGTATCTTTGCGTGCCGATTATTACGAAGAAAAGCGTAAAAAATTGATTTGCAGCAGTATGGAGCTTGTCTTATCCTTAGTTCGATAAGTGAAGTATTGAGGTGAATCGAAATCATTAACCAAATTAATTGAATTAATAAGTGAATACTTTAAGTTACAAAACCGTATCAGCAAATAGTGCAACTGCTAACAAAGAGTGGGTTGTTGTAGATGCTGAGGGGCAAACTTTAGGACGTATGGCGTCTAAAGTGGCTAAACTTCTGAGAGGAAAGTATAAGCCAAACTTTACACCTCATGTTGACTGTGGAGATAATGTGATTATTATCAATGCAGAGAAAGTGGTGTTGACAGGAAAAAAATGGCAAGATCGTGTATATCTAAAATATACAGGTTATCCAGGAGGACAACGTTCGATTACTGCTGAGAAATTGTTAGAAAAAGGTGCAGACCGTTTGGTATTGCAAGTTGTAAAAGGAATGTTACCTAGAAATATTTTAGGTGCAGCTCTTTTGAAAAACTGCTATGTGTATGAAGGTGCAAAACACAATCATGAAGCACAACAACCAAAAACTATAGATATTAACTCACTTAAATAATAACAATGGAAGTAATCAATGCAATCGGAAGACGTAAAGCTGCAATAGCTCGCGTATATGTAAGTGAGGGAACTGGTAAAATTGTTATCAACAAAAGAGAACTAGAAAATTATTTCCCTTCTTCAATTCTTCAATTTGTAGTAAAACAACCTCTAGCTAAATTAGACGTTGTAGGAAAATACGATATCAAAATAAATCTTAATGGTGGAGGATTTACAGGACAAGCAGAAGCTGCTCGTCTAGGAATCGCTCGTGCACTAGTTAAAATTAATCCAGAAGACAAACCAGCACTAAGAGCTGAAGGATTTATGACTCGTGACCCTCGTGTTGTTGAGCGTAAAAAACCAGGACAACCAGGTGCTAGAAGGAAATTTCAATTCTCAAAACGTTAATTTGGATATTTTATATCAAGAATACTTATCAGCATTTGCTGCTTAAAAATTCAAACGATATAGATAGAATGATGACTCGATTCATCTACTTAAATTACGTTTAGTATCTAAATTATTAGGACTCTGAATAAAATAATATTAGAAGGCTACCTAATAATTCGCTAACAGAAAAAGAAAGTAAACGAACAAAATAAAATGGCAAAATTAGAATTTGATCAACTGATCGACGCAGGTGCACACTTTGGTCACCTTAAAAGAAAATGGAATCCAGCAATGGCTCCTTATATTTTTATGGAGCGCAATGGTATTCACATCATTGACCTTTATAAAACAATGGTATTGGCAGAAGAGGCTGCTGCTGCTCTTAAACAAATAGCAAAATCTGGAAGAAAGATTCTATTTGTAGCAACAAAAAAACAAGCTAAGGATGTTGTTGCAGAGCTGTCAAAAGACATCAATATGCCATATGTTACTGAGCGTTGGCCAGGTGGTATGTTGACTAACTTCCCTACTATCCGTAAGGCAGTGAAAAAAATGTCAACAATCGACAAAATGATTAAAGACGGTACATTCGATACTCTTTCAAAAAGAGAAAGACTTCAAGTAACTCGTCAACGTGCTAAATTGGAAAAAACACTAGGATCTATTCAAGACCTAACTCGTTTGCCATCTGCTCTTTTCGTGGTAGATATCATGAAAGAACACATCGCAATCAGAGAGGCAAAACGTCTTGGAATACCTGTGTTTGCAATGGTAGATACAAACTCTAACCCTGATGAGGTTGACTTTGTAATTCCTGCAAATGATGACGCTTCTGATTCAATTCATGCAATCATGAGCTACATCTGTGAGGAAGTTAAAGTTGGTCTTGCAGAACGCAAAGCAGAAAAAATAGACAACACTGAGGAGTCTGATGATGCAGATGCACCAAAAAGAGAACGTAAAACTAGAGCAACAGCAAAAAAATCAGTAGCTAAAGAAGATCAAGAAGCTATGAATGCTGCAGTGCTTAGCAAAGTTGCAAAAGACGAGGACGCTGAATAAGCTCTTTTTCAACAAATACTGAAATAGCTAAGAGTTTGATCTGCGGAATATTATGTCCTTGAAGATTAATTCTTAGCTTTTTCTATCTAAAAACGATATTAATAACAAATAAAATATAAAAGACATGGCAGTTTCTATGGCTGATATCCAAAAACTACGCACAATGACTGGTGCTGGTATGATGGATTGTAAAAATGCTTTAACTGAAGCAAATGGTGATTTTGATAAAGCAATTGAAGTAATTCGTAAAAAAGGACAAGCATTTGCTGCAAAACGTGGTGATCGTGAAGCAGCTGAAGGATGTGTTCTTGCAGGTGTAAATGGTGAAACAGCAGCTATCGTTTCATTGAACTGTGAGACAGACTTCGTAGCTATGAATGCTGATTATATCGCTCTTACTCAATCTCTTCTTGATGCAACTTTGGCAAATAAACCAGCAGATATCGAAGCATTGAAAGCTGTGAAAATTGAAGGTGGATCAGTAGAAGAAGTTATTGCTTACAGAATGGGTGTTTCTGGCGAAAGAATGGAAATCACTACAATGCAAACTATCTCTGCACCATCAGTATATGCATATATTCACCCAGGAAACAAACTTGCTGCTATTGTAGGTTTCAACAAACCAGGTGTTAGCGCTGAGGTAGCAAAAGATGTTGCAATGCAAATCGCTGCTATGAATCCTGTATCATTGGATGAGTCTGGTGTAACAGAAGAAATCAAACAAAGAGAGTTGGCTCTAGCGAAAGAAAAAGCTCGTGAGGCTGGTAAACCAGAAGAACTATTGGATAGAATTGCTCAAGGTTCATTGACTAAATTCTACAAAGATTTCACTCTTCTACAACAAGATTTTATTAAGAACCCTAAACAATCAGTTGCTCAATATGTTGCATCTGTAGATAAAGATCTTAAAGTAGTAGATTTCAAACGCTTTACGTTGAACGCTGAATAATCTCTTTTGAGATAAATGATATGAAGAGAGTAATCGAAAGGTTACTCTCTTTTTTATTTGTAAATTTGTTTGACAATTTTATAAAACTGAAAGATGGATATTTCTCTAATCATTATTGGGCTATTCTCTGTTGTGGCAGGTTGGAAGTTTAAAACTAGGAAGGATGCAGGTTGGATTGGCTTTGGCTATATCTCGTTAGTTGTCTTTGTTATTTCTTTATTTGCTGTGATACTAACTTCGGTTTTGTTTTCGGAGGTGGCTTCTCTTGTCAGTTCGTCTTTGTACGAAGGAGGATTGGATGCTTTAGAGCTTTCGGGAGAAATGGTAATTATGGGCTTTGGCATATTTATTATGTGGTTGGTGCTATTTTTAGCTTTTATAGGTATTGTGCTTTATGTGTTTGGGTTTAAGATGGATAAGTTCTTTAAATTGGTACGGAACTTAGGAAGCTATTTTTTTATCCCTCTTTTGATGATCGGGTTTGAAGCTTTACTCATTTATGCTCTTCTTTATGGTAATGATATTCCGACCTTTGCAACAGTAATTCTAGTGTTCTTTATTATAGTATTAGGTCTTTCTAT
>JASLEN010000286.1 GCA_030151105.1 Dysgonomonas sp. | reverse complement strand
GGAAGAAAGCTTTGATGCGAAGGAAGGAATCATGATCAATTCGGGCTTTTTGGACGGATTGACTGTAGCAGAAGCTATCGAAGAAGCAAAAAAACAAATCAAAGAGAGAAAACTAGGTCGTTTGAAAACGAACTATCGTTTGCGTGATGCCATTTTCTCTCGTCAAAGATATTGGGGAGAGCCATTCCCAGTTTATTACAAAGAAGGATTGCCATATATGCTACCTTTGGACAAGCTGCCTTTGGAACTTCCTGAAGTGGACAAATACTTGCCAACAGAAACGGGTGAGCCACCTCTAGGACGTGCAACTATCTGGGCTTGGGACGAGGTAAACCAAGTGGTAGTGGATAAAACGAAAGTGGACAATAAAACTATTTTCCCTCTCGAGTTGAATACTATGCCTGGATTTGCAGGTTCGTCTGCTTACTATTTGCGTTATATGGATCCACACAACGATAAAGCTTTGGTAGATTCTAAAACATTAGACTATTGGAGAAATGTGGACTTATACATCGGTGGAACTGAACATGCTACAGGTCACCTCATCTATAGTCGTGTATGGAATAAATTCTTATTCGACATAGGGCATTCTGTGGAAGAAGAGCCATTCAAGAAGTTGATAAATCAAGGAATGATACAAGGTGTAACGAGCTTTGCTTATCGTATCAATGGGACTAATAAATTTGTTTCTCACGGATTGAGAAAAGAGCATGAAGTTAGTCCTATCCGTGTTGATATCAACTTTGTTCACAACGACATCATGGACGTTGAGAAATTCAAAGCATGGCGACCTGAGTTTGCTAATGCAGAGTTTATTCTCGAAGATGGACAATACATCTGTGGCTCGGCTGTGGAAAAGATGTCCAAATCTTATCACAATGTGGTAAACCCTGATGACATTTCGGACAATTATGGAGCAGACACACTGCGTTTGTATGAAATGTTCCTAGGTCCATTGGAGAATGCCAAACCTTGGGATACGCATGGTATAGATGGAGTTCACAGATTCCTGCGCCGTGTTTGGGGACTATTCTATCAAAATGGCGAATCAGTCGTAACCGACAATGAGCCATCAAAAGAAGAATTGAAGGCTTTGCACAAGTTGATTAAGAAAGTGGATCAGGATGTGGAAACATTCTCTTTCAACACCTCTGTTTCAGCATTTATGATTTGCATCAATGAATTGACAAGTCTGAAATGTAGCAACAAAGCTATCCTAACAGATTTTATCAAAGTCCTATCTCCATTCGCCCCATTCATTTCCGAAGAGCTTTGGAAAGCCCTTGGCAACAATACAAGCATTTGCTTGACAGAGTGGCCAACACTCAACGAGGCATACTTGGTGGAGGATGAAATTACGTATGCAATTTCATTCAATGGAAAACAAAGATTCAATCTGACCTTCCCTGCTGATGCAAATCCAAAAGAGATAGAGACAACAGTCTTAGCTCACGAGGATGCGCAGAAATGGATTGATGGCAAACCAATCAAAAAGGTAATTGTAGTACCTAAAAAGATTGTAAATATTGTAATCTAAAATATTCTGATAAGACTTCTTTGAGTATAGATGCTCAAAGAAGTCTTATTCTCTTTGTATCTTTAAAAGAAAACGTAGTACTATGCCTAAAAAATACTTGAAAAATTTCTATTTAAAAGACTATGTCCTAATCACATTTGGACTTGCGCTATATGCCATTGGTTTAGTAGCATTCATCCTACCTGGAAAAATGGTGGTAGGTGGAGGGGTAGGAATAGCCACTTTGATAGAGTATGCGACAGGTATTCCACTGCAATATACCAACTTTGCACTCAACTTTATACTCTTAATATTTGCTCTCAAAATATTGGGTTCTAAGTTTATGATAAAAACAATCTATGGTGTAGTCGTGCTTACATTATTTATCACAGCAGCCCGAATGATTTTCAAAGAAGGGCTGATTGAAGATGAACCATTATTTGCAGGAGTCATTGGAGGGGTACTATGTGGAGCAGGAGTCGGTATAGTGTTCAGCTCTAACGGTAGCACTGGTGGAATGGATATCGTAATCGCCATCATCAACAAATACAAAAATTTAGCTTTCGGAAGAGTAATGTTATTTTTTGACTGCTTCATCATTTCGGGTTCTTACTTTATTTTCCACGACCATAGAATTGTAGTAGCTAGCATCATTGTACTTGGCGTAATGACATACGTTATAGACCTAGTAATCAATGGATCGAGACAGTCTATTCAAGTATTCATTTTCTCTAATCACTACGACAAAATAGCAACTGCTATCAACCTAGAGATGAAACGAGGCTGTACTGTTCTAGATGGCGTGGGTTGGTATTCTAAAAATCCCGTAAAGGTGATTATGGTGATGACAAAGCGCACTGAAGCGGATGACCTCTTTAGGCTAATAAAAACAATAGATGAGAAAGCGTTCATTTCGCAAGCCAATGTACGAGGCGTATATGGAAATGGATTTGATACATTTAGGTAACTAATATGGGATATATATTAATTTTTCTATTTTACCTCTTAGTATTCTACATAGCCTACAAAGAGAAAAAGAAGATAAACCGTATTGAAAATACAACAGAACAGAAATT
>JASLEN010000204.1 GCA_030151105.1 Dysgonomonas sp. | reverse complement strand
CTCAAATCTAGTGAAGGATTCATAGACTTGATTCATCCGAAATTCAGCATGCTTAGAATCCTTTACCTCTGATAGAACGAAATATTGTGCGATTTCAAAGACATCAATATTATACTCTTCTGGTAATATAATTGATAATGCTTCAATTACACCCCTGTATCTCCAGTAATAATCAGAGCGTATTTTTCCTAATCCATTAGGGTTATTAAGAGCTCCTAATACATCTTTTTTTGAGACACAACCATTCAATAATTTTTGAGCCATAAAGTAGTCACCAAGTCGTTGATAGGCAAAATATACAGCGTCATGATATTTGTCGCTTCCGAGGTCCACTTTATTTCGCATCAATACATTTTCTTCTATCAACTCTGCTAAAAGTGTTTCATAATTAGGGAATTTCTTGTCAAAAATATCTACTGCTTCTTGTATTGTGATTGAACCAATCTCTGATTCTAGAATTGCTGTTGCAAGAATTTCGATTGACTCAGATACAATACTCCTTAGTTTATACTTCTTTTCCTTTTTCCTAAATTTTTCATTTAACGAATCTATATAAAATTGATACAGTTTATTTAATCCATTAAATCCTTTAGGGAAAGTCTTATCTGGCATTTCCTTAACAGTATTGCAAATAAGATGCAAAAATAGAGGATTGGAAAATTCAGGAGCAAGGATTGGAAAACTTGGTAGCTTCAATGAGTAATATTCACAAAAAAACTTTAAGGCTTCATATTCATTCCCTTTAAATCCGTAGTGTTCTATTATATGTGGGGACACTGCCTCAATAAAATCCTCCGAAATTATGTCATCAAAATATGTACTCCTAATTGATAGAGCAATTCCTACTCCTTTGTATTTTTCAATTGAGGAGATGAAGCCTGCAATTTGAGTATTCCATAAATCAGAACCAGCTCCTTCATTTATCGCATCTATTAAGATTAATACTCTAGACTCTATTTGGTCTGATATTTTATCGAGGTTAATCAGAAGTTCTGTGAAGGTACAATCTAGATGAAGCAGACTCAAAATATTCTCTTCTATAGTTTTAGCACTATGAAAATGTTGACCAAGTAGTAATAGTGTTGGTAAGTTGTTTTTTATTCTTTCATTAGCCATATCACCAAGTAGATGCGACTTTCCACTTCCAGCATCTCCTTTGATAATAAATATAGGTTTATTCACTAGTTCAATATCAATATTGTCTAATTCCTCCGAAAGTCGTTGGTTTATCTGCAAAATATCAAAAAGCCAACTTCTCTCATTTTGATATTTTCGATAATCGTTCTTTTCTATAGACTCCAACTTTGATAGTTCTATTATTTTGTTTCTAATAGTTGTATTGAATGCTTGTATTTCATTCGTATAGGCTTCTATTTCTAGCTCTTGCCTATAGTGAAATTTTATATCTGACACCCATTTGATTGTGTTTTTTCTGAGGGAGTATAATTGTTCTTTTATGTCCTTTACAACATCTCCCTCTAAATTAGAGCTTTGATATCTCGCAGTTAACCAATCATCCCATGTTTTCTGGAATCGACTCTTAAAGATATTATTGTAAGACAGGGCATTAAATACTTGTCCTATAGGTAATCTAAAGTTTAATTTTTGATTGAATCTTCCTCCGAGATTAGAGACTGATTTCTCAATATGAGTCTGAAAGAAATCTCTAGTCAATCCATTTTCTCCAATATATGTATAGGATATAGCTGGAAGGTGTTTGTTGTTTAATATTTCGTTTAGAGGTTCAATGTATTGACAGTAGGCAACTCTTCCTTTTTCATCTGGATTATTTCTATACCTAGTAAATATTCCATATAAATATATCTCATTACCTGCAAGTAGAAATATGCCTGAACCTGAAAATCCTTCCATATTAATATCAGAATGGGAGGAGGTTGTTTCTAGTTGGAACTTATTAACCTCTGTCATTTCTCTTGGATGCTGGAGATTTAAAGTATCTAATTCCTCTCCTTTTGTAGCCCTGGGAAATCCTTTAGTTACGAAATCGGCAAATGAATGTCTTTCTTGTACAGCAAGAACAGTGGGTATATTATCAAGCCCAATCAGTTTTAGAATCTCATCTTTTTCAAAGATTAAAAGAGCTACATCCTTATTTTCGTCTTTAAATAAAAGACTACTATCTATTTTCTTATCTGTGATAGAATTGTATGTAGATGTTTGAGTATTGTATATATCAATATTGATAAATTCTCGTTGTTCTTTAAATCCATCCCCATCCCCAAATAAACAATGAGATGCAGTTAAGATATATACTTTGTCTTCTAGACTATCGTCATAATATATTATACCTGTTCCAATTACAGCATTATCTTTATTTTTTAATCGAACTGTAATTTGAGATATGATAGAGTCATTTTGTGCATTCATAGAGGTATAGATTTAGTTTCTAAAGATATCAAATTAAATTCTCTTTCTCCCAACTTTATCAACACCCAACTTCGCCTTTTCCTAAACTATTCCAAAAAACTCCTCCCTCCTAAACTCAAAATAAATTTTGAATTGTCATCATCTTCAACCTCACATCCTTTGTTTTTTAACTCTTTCTTATGTATGACTTTGCTGTGAGTGATTTTACTACAGTCAAATTTGAGTCCTATTTGCTTTGTTAGGTGGCAACATTAATGTAATCCTTAAACATAGGGAAGAATGAATATACTCTATTGAGCTCATCGTGCAAATCAAACACCTTGGCTTATTAGGGCATTTTTAGTGTAGTGGAACGAAACGTTAAGGAAATAAGTTCTGACTTTTCTATGAAAAGTCTCGTTGCATAGCCCTCGAAAATTATAACCTGAAATCTCTCGAAGGTTTCCTTTCTTCAATCTGTCGCTTTTGATTGGCGATATGATATTCATTCAAGTCTTTGAAGCTAGCGAACTCAATTGATTTG
>JASLEN010000177.1 GCA_030151105.1 Dysgonomonas sp. | reverse complement strand
GAAAATCTCGCATCTACCTCAACTTAGGACTTTGGCTAGTTCCAATACTTTTATATCTGATCTATACATTAGTGACGATGCAATTGAAAATAATAGACCATTCATCAGCAAGAGATTTTAGTGATGAAGGATCAATACTTATTCTAGCTATAATCAATCCTATTGTAATAACATTGGTAATGTTTCCAATCGCTATTTTCCTACGAAAATGGAAAGCATTACCTGAGAGTTAATAAAAAGGTTAAACAAATAAAATGGCACATTTCATTCTCTGAAATGTGCCATTTTGTTTTATATAAACAGAAGAAGTTAGCTCAATCGGCTTACACTTTTAACTCCTCTAATTCCTTGCAATTTTTTAATCAAACGATTCATTATCTCCTTATTAGTCAGCATCACTCCAATATTTCCATGAAATACACCATCATTAGAATCTATACTTATAGAACGTAAATTAACGCCATCCTCTTTAGAAATTAAAGACGTAATATTATTCACAATGGTAATGTCATCATTACCCACAATACGCAGAATAACAGTATAGTTAGTCACCGATTCCCCACTCCAACGAGCTAAAATTACCCGATATCCAAAGCGGCTAAACATATCGTGAGCATTGGGGCAATTTTGTCTATGAATTTTGATTCCTTGAGTAGAAACAAAACCAAATATATCGTCACCATATATTGGATTACAACACTTTGCAAGTGAGTAATCAACACCCGTCATATTCTGATCCAGCACCAATTCTTCTTTACTCCCTTTTTCTGGGCTAACTGGTTCTGTTTGAATTATATATTTATCAGCACTTACTACATTCTGGAAATCGTGAGACTCTTGATCTCGTTTTTCCATCTGCTGATACTGATCGATAAAACTATTAGCATCAATACTTTCGTCTGCTATCTTGACATAAAAATCAGTAAGATTCTTGAATCCAAGTTTCTTTATCAAGCGCATCAAAATAGACTCTTGAACTTCAATCTTTTTGTTCTTGAACCTACGTTTCAATAACTCCTTAGCAATCTCAACTTGTTTGTTAGCTTCCTCTTTCAAACTCTGACGAATTCGATTTCTAGCCTTCGTAGAATGTACAAATTGCAGCCAATCTCGCTTCGGAGACTGATTTGGAGAAGTTACAATTTCTATCTGATCACCATTATTTAACTGATGCTTGATAGAAACATTCCTATTATTAACCTTACCCGAAACACAAGTAGAACCCACCTTGGTGTGAATTGCAAAAGCAAAATCAAGCACCGTAGCGCCTTTAGGTAATTTATGCAAATCCCCTTTGGGAGTGAATACATAAATTTCTTCATCATAGAGGTCTAGCTTGAAGTCTTCCATCTTTTCAGACGAGTCTATAGACTTATTTTCAAGTACTTCACGAAGATTGGTCAACCAATCATCTACCTTAGACTGACTCTTGATTCCCTTATATTTCCAGTGAGCAGCAAAACCACGCTCCGCAATATCATCCATTCGTTTGGTACGAATTTGCACCTCCACCCAACGAGATTCGGGTCCCATAACCGTAGTATGGAGAGACTCGTATCCATTGCTCTTTGGAATAGATAGCCAATCCTTCAAACGTTTAGGATTGGGAGTGTACATATCTGTAATCAAAGAATATACCTGCCAACATTCAGCCTTCTCCATCTCAAGTGGCGAATCCAAAATGACACGAATTGCAAAAATATCATAGATAGATTCAAACTCTATCTCCTGCTTGATCAGCTTATTATTGATGGAAGAGATAGACTTGACACGACCTTTCATATCGTATTTAAGTCCAGTCTTAGAAAGTTTTTCTTCAATAGGCGAAATGAAATCTGCAATAAACTTATTACGCTTATCCTCACTATCTTCTAGTTTCTGAACTATGTATTCGTAAGCTTCTTTATCTGTATATTTCAGATAAAGATCTTCCATCTCTGTTTTAACACCATACAAGCCCAACTTATGCGCCAAAGGAGCATACAAGTGCTTGATTTTCATAGACAGTTCTAACTGATATTGCTCACTATAGCTCTTTATATTGCGCATAGAGTAAAGCGCACCAGCAATACGAATTAGAATAACACGCATATCTTCCGCCAAAGTAATCAACAACTTAACATAGTTATCCGACGCAATTGCCGACGTACTTGCCGACAATCCATCCACCTTTATTAAGCCCTTCACTATTTCAGCGACCTCAGCTCCAAACATTTCTTCGATACGCTCCACCTTCAAGGCGTGATATGCCACAGGACGATACAAAATCAATGCAATAATAGAAGCACTACGCATGCCCAGCTCACGCATCATGATAAAAAGTGTATTCACTGTTACCTCCGATACGCTACCCAAATTGGGATCACGGCCATATACGCCATCTGCCAATGCTTCTTTAATCAGAACACGTAGTTTAGAAATTTCGGCTACTGATAAGTTTTTAAACAAATCACTACCTAACTCCTTGAATGTAGAATAGTTAATTCTATCCCCACTACGTACTGTATAATGTTTTACTGCCATCCTCGTGCTGTTTCCTGTCTCTATAATCTTAATGATGTGTAAATGTAGTCTATTTTTAGCAAAGAGGGCACACAGAATTTACAAACTCTAGCTATTATTTATAACTTTACACGAAATAAAAAAACAATAATAATGAAAAAAATTATCACACTTTTTGTATTAACAACACTGATAGCATCTTGTAATACACCATCAAAAAAAGCAGACAATCAAACAGAAAGTAGTCCTTCTGTAGATTTTGTTGCCAAAACATACAACGATTCTACAGACAAGGGTGCAGCCATCGCTATTACAATTCCCTTTGCCAATGGGGAGAGTGAAGCTATCGCAGCAATTAATAAAGAGCTGTTTAAAACTGTAAAGACAGTTATAAATGAAGCTTCTGAAGAAAGTAATTACGAGGGATTGATGCAGTCTTTTATCAAAGACTACGAAGCATTCAAAAGTGAGTTTCCAGACTCTGCTATTGGATGGGAAGCTATTGTGGAAAGTTCTGTAGAACTCAATACACCAGAGCTAATCTGCATCGAAATAGATACTTATATCTTCACAGGAGGTGCGCATGGCAATACCATAACTGCGTCTAAACTATTTGATCCTAAGACTGGTAAATATTTAGAACTTAAAGATATTGTTAAAGATATTCCTGCATTTACTAAAATTGCAGAATCAAACTTTAGAAAGACTTTTGAAATACCTACTGATGCAACGATTACATCTACAGGATATTGGTTCGAAAACGATACATTTGCTTTGCCTCTAAATATCTTCTTCACAGAACACGATGTAGTATTGCATTACAATCAGTACGAAATAGCACCTTATGCTGAAGGTAGCAAAGAAGTACGAATTGCACGTGAAGAGGTAAA
>JASLEN010000163.1 GCA_030151105.1 Dysgonomonas sp. | reverse complement strand
GGTTCGTTGCTGCATTTTTTATAGGCTTAAATATGCTGCGTGCGAGTACATCACATATCATGCCACAGATGCAGCAAATGCAATCTCCTCATCAGTATATTCGAAAACAGCAAAGGTCTTCACTCGATCTACAAAGTTACCTGGATTCACCCTCACCTTTTCCACATGCTTTGCTGCTGATTCAGCAGCACGAGGATTGAAATGGATATCAGCAATCAAAGGTGTTTCATAGCCTCTTGCACGCACAGCCTCTTTGATGTTCTTGAGGTTTTCTGCCTCTCGCACACCTTGCGCTGTCAAACGCACATAGCTTGCTCCAGCATTTGCAATTTTGATTACTTGTTCTACACTTGCCTCTGTGTCATTGGTGTTGGTGTTGGTCATTGACTGTACACGAACAGGATTATCTCCACCAACAGGGATATCCCCAATGCGAGTAGGGGACGATGTTCTTCGAATATAATTGAAATAACTCATTTTGTTTTTTAGTTTCGTTGTATTAAACTAAACAAAGATAGCCTATTTTAGTTTACTCTCTCAAGCCGCTGTAAAAAATATTAACTAAACGAAAGGGGAAGAATTGTTCTATACAACCAACTCATCCCCTATCACAATTTTTAAAATTGGCTTCCATATCGACAAATTCTGTAATCAATCAATAAAATCACCTTTCTTCAAAAGCTTTGTTGCTTCTTCAACATCCTCTTCTGCAACTTGCAACCATGCTCCAGCACCTGTGTACATGCTACCAAAAGCATTGTTTACGAAACACTCGATCCCATTATCTTCCAAATACGATTTAGCGACTCCTAAATTCATCTCTTGCAAATCTGACAAAATAGTTACTAGATTTTTCATAATTCAATTTATTTAGTGAATTTAATAACAACACTATCATTAGCCCCTATAGCTAGAGGAATATTTGTTAGTTCAGTTTTTTTGAAATCAAACTCCCTCTTCGTCAAAAGTTCAGTTGCTGACTTCAATTGCGTTGGTTTGATTTTCATATAATCAAAAGCCTCTATTGGAATATTCACTGATACATTTACTTTCTGATCAGAAAAATTGGACACTACTAATAGTATCTCATTTTTCAAGAAACGCAAAAATACATACTGACGCGTGGAGTCAAATTCTTGGTTGTCATAGTTGGCATACATTAGGTCATAGAATCCACCCTCAACGATAGTTTTCTCATTCTTTGCTAGTAACAACATTTCTATATATTTTTTCCGTAAGGTTTTTTGCTGCTTCGATAGTTCTTTCCCATCGAATCTCCCTCCATTTCTCCATTTCACCAACGAATCTACAGACCAATAATCGAATATTGTAGTTCTACCGTCCAAGCCACTAAACCCCTCAGCATCCATTCCACGTTCTCCTAGCTCTTGTCCAAAGTAAATCATCGATGGATTGGTATTCATCCATAAACTAACCTGCATGCCAGGAATAGCTTTTTCTGCCTTTCCAACGAAGAAGTCAGAAGCAATACGCTGTTCATCATGATTCTCTAAAAAGTTGAGCATATGTGATTGAACTTGTTCTACCCTTTGCCAACAGAAAGTGATATCTGATGTCGGCTGATGCCCACAGATAACATTACGGATTGTATCATACAAATCGACCTTATCATACAGATAGTCGAATTTACCGTTGAACACGTAGTTATGATATTCATTAGGATTATAGACTTCTGCAATGAACAAGATATGCTTATACTTCCTTTTCACCGCAGGAATAACCCACCCCCAAAACTCAACAGGAACCATCTCTGCCATATCGCACCTGAAAGCATCAACTCCCTTATTTGCCCAATACATCAGGATATCTTTCATCTTGTTCCATGTATCAGGAATGGGATCAAAATATTTCGCATTCTGATTCAGATAATCAACACCATAGTTTAATTTCACAGTCTCATACCAATCGTTTACACTTGGTTCATTGCTGAAGTTATTATTTCCCGTTACTTTAGCTGGAAACTCCTTATATCCATCTTCTTTATTGCAATCTAAGAACTGAGGTTCTAGCGTTTGATCCGGAAAATAGTAAAAATTGTTACTAGCAACAAATGATTGATTTATATCATCTCCTTCTCCAAAGTCTTTCACTCCTTTAGGTTTAGCATCTGAATGATATTGACGAGCCACATGATTAGGTACGAAGTCTATAATTACTTTCAGACCTGCATCATGCGTTCTCTTTACCATTTGATCAAACTCCTCAATTCTATTCTCTACAACATCTGCATAATCGGGGCAGACATCATAATAATCTTTTATAGCGTAGGGTGATCCAGCATTGCCTTTGATGACATCTGGATGATCGTTGGGAATCCCATGTTTTGAGTAATCTGTTTTGGTAGCATGTTCCAACACACCAGTGTACCAGATATGAGAAAAGCCCATATTGCGAATCTCTGAAAGAGCCTTTTTATCGAATGAAGAGAACTTCCCGACTCCGTTTTCATCGAGAGTTCCATTTGGCTTATTCGTGGTATTACTATTTCCAAAGAGACGAGGCAAAACTTGATATATCAATATTTTTTCTTTCATCATTGTATAAGTTTAGTTTGTATTGAATCTGCAGCTAGTCTATGCTTTTCGTCTTCTAAATATTGCGATGCTAGATTATAACCTAAAGTATATATCTCATCAACATTATCGAGATCAAACATCGAGTAATTCGACAAATCTGGCGATTCTATCAAATAATCACATAGTTTTCTATCCTGAAAAGTATTGGAGCTAGACATATAATGAAACGAACGCTCTGCAACATACTTTAGCGATTGTTTATAACTCAACGGGCGAATTGGGCTAACATTGACACCTACAATCATACGACAATCTTTACGAATGGTAGATACAGGAAAATTCTTCAACAAGCCGCCATCAACATAGTAGTGTCCATCAATTTCTACAGGAGCGAAAACTAAAGGCACAGTACAAGAGGCTACAATAGCTGAAATAAGATCTCCCTCAGTAAATATCTTCAATACACCCTCTTCTATATCTGTAGCTGCCACATGAAGAGGAATTTTCAATTCAGAGAAAGCCCTTGCTTTGATATGTGACTTCAAAAATGAGTGGAAGCGGGTAGTTTTGAAAAAACCTCCATGAGGAATTCCAAACTCAGCAAATTCTTGAAATTTCTTTTGCTTAAAGAATGAAACTATCTCTTTGGGTTGATAACCATCTGCATAAAACACTCCAGCAAAAGCGCCTGCGCTAGTTCCCGAAATGATTTCAGGAAAGATCCCCCTCTCATTCAAGGCTTGCAGAACACCTAGATGTGCAAAGCCCTTTGCTCCGCCACCACTAAGCACTATTCCCAAATCGAATTTTATGTTTTGTTGTTTATGCTCCACACTATTCATTTTTTAGCTCTCTTAAATATACTGATTTTATTTCATTTTCCTCTCAAAGCTCTCCATCAGATTTATCAAATCTCCCTCAATGCTTTTACTTACTGGAAGAATAGAATCTGTAGAAACCTCCGTATTATAATAAAGTGAACCTCTAAGAAAGAAGGTTGTACTATCTGTCAAATAGAATTGATAAGGTGACTTTGGGTTACCATCAAAATAATAGAGTCTTCCACTTGTATGCTGAGTGGGATTAGTATAGTCAAAGGCTTTCAACTCATTATTTGCTTCTGAGTTTTTATGGATAAACATATTGTTGTCTGCAAAATAACTCTTCAACATCGAGACATTTATATTCGCATAGGTACAATACAGTGTTGCGTTCAGCAAGGAGTAATCTAAATTGAACCACACCTGATTTGTATTTCCAGAAGGAGTTTCCTCCAAGAAAGCATCACTTGAGTATTCGAACTGAAAATCAACAAACTCATGTAAATGAACACTATCTGAGCGTTCGACACGTGGATAGGCTTTAGGCTTGGGCATAGAGTCTTGTTTCACAGACTGCGTACACGAAAAAGCGACAAACGCTATTATGATATAAAGTATTTTTCTCATCTTATTAAATTCAAAACAGGCTAATGAAGTCAATCTTTAGCCCAATATATTTCACCTACATCTATTGATTTGGATGTATCCTAATCTCTTTTAGAATGGCAAATCGTCCTCTTCATCCTGCATTGGAGACATTGGCTGCGTAGATGCTGGCTGAGGCGTATAATTGGTTGACGATGATGGAGTGTCTCCCCCTTCACTATCTCTTCTACGACCTAG
>JASLEN010000237.1 GCA_030151105.1 Dysgonomonas sp. | reverse complement strand
TAGAAATCAAAAGACGAATAAGGAATTGACATTAGATCAAGCAAAACATGTATTGAGTCTTGCTGGATTTTATCCTAAACCAAATAGTAGCATAGGCGTAGCCATATTTCTGTTTATAATAGCTAATATAGTGATGCCCTTAGCTGCACCACTTGTAGCCATAGGCTATGGCGTATTTAGGCTGCAATCCAAAACCATTTCGTGGCAACGGATAGCAGGCAACCAGAAGTTCAAATATGATCTTCCAGCAACAGATAGCGAATTGACAACTAACAAAACGATTTGCAGAGTCATCATAGTAATAGGCGTAATAGCAGCCTTTATCAGATATGGAGCGTTAATATAAATCAGCGAATTCAGGTTCTCACAACACAGATTTGTGAGATTAAATGATTATCTTTAGGAGAAGTCTAACCTCAAAATACTATTACTATGGATAAAATGAATTTGATAGTGAGACCAGAGACGCCTCAAGACTATCCTAAAATATACACCCTCAACAATCTTGCTTTTAGAGGTTCTACTGAAGCCGAGTTGGTGGATAGACTCAGAAATACTAAAGCATTTTTAAACGAATTGTCGTTGGTAGCAACCATTGAGAACAACCTTGTGGGGCATATCCTTTTGTCTGAAATAGAAGTGGTGAATGAAACGAGTAGAAATATAGGTCTGTCACTAGCTCCAATGGCCGTAGAGCCTAGTTATCAAAAACAAGGCATTGGTTCTAGACTTGTCAGAGAAGCATTAGAACAGGCTAAATCAATCGGTTACAAATTCGTTGTAGTGCTAGGGCATGAAACCTTCTATCCTAAATTTGGCTTCCGCCCTGCCCGAAATTGGAATATAAAAGCTCCATTCAATGCTCCAGAAAACTATTTCATGGCTATTGAACTAGAATATAAAGCTCTCGATGGAGTGAGTGGAATAGTGCAATATCCCAAAGAGTTTATCATATAAAGACAAACTCTTTAAGACAATACTTATTTTCAATGTTCTGTTTTAGTATAAGTTCCAGCAAGTGAAGCTCCACCATTACAGAAATAGCGAAGAAAATCAGTATCTTCGGGTTTCTCTGAAGATATTGTCACGGTATTTTTATCAAAAGTAAATAGAATTGCCTTATCCTCTACAATTGCTTTATAGACAGACTCGCTAACCTTTTCAGCTGCTGATTCAAAGGTGCAAGTAGGCTTCTTGATATCGTCTCTAGAATTGACAAGGATAAGAAGTGTCTCCTCATCAAGTTCCTTAACTGCTACCGCCACCCAATCAGCTCCACTTTCACGCTCAAAGTAGCTAGCTGTTACATAATTTCCAAGAAATGGAGATGGTGTACAACTCTCCTCGGTAGTGTTGTCTTCTATTTCTTCAGTTACGTTCTCTTTTGCTTTTTGATTGCAACTTACCACAGACAGACTAAGTACTAATAGTATAAAAAAAGTGTTGAATAATTTCATATCTCTATTTCAAATATGCTTTTAAGTTGTTTTATTAGTCAATTGTAAAATTTCGAATAAGAACAAAGATAAATAAAAATGACCCAACAATACATGTACGCTCATAATCTTTCCTAAAATCTTAGACTTTACGTTCGTAAAATTAGGCTTTAGACCATCTTTTGAGTGTTGGAAAGAACTTCCTCATTTGCTCCACAGCCTCTTCCATTGTTACTTTCTTTTCAGCATCTTTATTAAACTCATTTACAAATTGCGAGCAATGCTCTATCATTTCGTCCATTGTCAAGTTTTGAGTAAACTCTCCATCTTTGTAGCAGTAAACACAATAGTCATTAGAAAGACTCTTGTCCTTATTCGTACCTTTCATTTCATTTGTTTGTAGTGGCATCCCACAGCTTTGGCAAAGATTCATAATTGGTTAGTTTAAATTTATCTTAAGGTGAATAAAAAATCGTATAGTTATCATCAATTTAGGGCTTACTCTTCTAATAATGCTTGAATTTTCTTATCCAAAACAATATCTGAAAAAGTTCCTCTTTCTCTAATTACTCCTTTATCATCAATCAACATGGTGTAAGGTATTCCTCGAAATCCATATAGGCGCCCAACATCAATCTTACCTAAAGGTGCAATCTGACTCCAAGTGATACTATCTTCTTTTGTTGCTCTTATCCAGTCTTCTTTCCTCTCATCAAGTGTAACACCTATCACTCTCAAATCAGTAGTTTTATATTTAGTGAGTAGTTGTTTTAGCACAGGGCTATAATCTCGACATGGACCGCACCACGATGCCCAAAACTCAACCAACACGACTTTACTTCGACCTATATGATTAGACAAGGATACCTCTTCTCCAACTATGTTGACACCCTCTACATTCTTATACTGTTGTCCAACAGAAGTAGCCAAGGCGCTATCGATATATGAGATAGATTTCTCTTCTTGAGGTGATTTAGAGTCTTTGATCACTTTGTCAATAATATCTTTCACCTTTTTAGGATGAGTAAAAAAATAGGTATCCTCATACACCATATATTTAGCAATAGGTTTATCTATATGACTCGTTATATAGTCTAACACATAATCCTCAAGCATATTCATATAAGCCTCCATCTTCATATCACACTCCTTATACTTATCTAAGCTCAACTCTCCTGTGTTTTGTAACTTCGTCAATTCTTCTACAAATATATGAGAGTCCACGAATAAGGCATATAACGAGTCTGTAAATTGCTGATAAGAGTCATTGGCTGCCGTCCCTCCTATAGTTCGCCCATTGTCCCCTATTTTTATATTTATCTCTCCTTCTTCCTCAATAAAAAGAAGTGGAGAATAGAAATCTGTATATTCTATCCACCTCAACTCATTGGGTTCTTTTACTTCTCTCACGAATGAAAATTCGTTATTAACAATAACACAAGAGTCTAACTTGACTGCCTCAGAATTAGGCTTACTCAATAAGTAAACCGTTTTTCCATTATAATCATTTTCAAATTGACCGCTCAATGTTCCTTTAAGATGGTATTGAGGTGTAGTATTGCACGACATGAATAACGTGATGCAGAAAGCGACAAGTGTAAATCGTAGTGTTTTCATAGCAAATATTAAAAAAGGTTCTTCAATAAAGCTAAGTAAAAAAAATGGCTCACCAACTAAGGCAAGCCATTTTTATTATATTCTATTTCAAATGATTACTCATCCAAAAGAATTTCCATAATTTGTACAGCAGCTTTAGTTACTGGCGAACCAGGTCCAAAGATACCGGCTACTCCTGCTTTGTACAAGAAGTCGTAGTCTTGCGCTGGAATAACACCACCCGCAATCACAACGATATCCTCACGTCCATGTTTTTTCAACTCTGCTATTACCTGAGGTACAAGTGTTTTGTGACCAGCAGCTAGAGAAGAAACTCCAAGCACGTTCACATCATTTTCTACTGCTTGACGAGCTGCTTCTTCTGGTGTTTGGAACAATGGTCCCATATCCACGTCGAATCCACAGTCAGCATATCCAGTAGCTACAACTTTCGCTCCACGATCGTGTCCGTCTTGACCCATTTTTGCAATCATGATACGTGGTTGACGACCTTCTTTCTTCGCAAATTTCTCAACAAGCTCACAAGCCTCCAAGAATGTAGGGTCTTTTTTACTTTCTGATGAATACACGCCTGATATTGTTCTAATTATTGCTTTATAACGACCTACCACTTCTTCACAAGCATCTGAGATTTCACCCAATGTAGCACGCACACGAGCTGCCTCTACTGCTAGTTCTAGTAGGTTACCTTCTTTAGTCTTCACACACTCAGTGATAGCTGCAAGAGCTTTTTTCACATCTGCTTCGTTACGTTTAGATTTCAAGTCATTCAAACGCTCTATTTGTTGGCGACGTACTTCTGTGTTATCCACATCAAGAATATCAATTGGATCTTCTTTCTCCAAACGATATTTGTTTACCCCAATAATAGTTTGTTGTCCTGAATCAATCTTAGCTTGAGTACGAGCTGCTGCCTCTTCGATACGCATCTTAGGAAGACCCGTTTCGATAGCTTTTGCCATTCCACCAAGCTCTTGCACTTCTTGAATAAGTTTCCAAGCCTTGTGCACCAATTCGTCAGTAAGAGTCTCAACATAGTATGAACCAGACCAAGGGTCGATTTCTTTACAGATTTGAGTTTCTTCTTGAATATAAATTTGAGTATTACGAGCAATACGAGCTGAGAAGTCTGTAGGAAGCGCAATAGCCTCATCCAACGCATTGGTATGCAATGATTGAGTATGTCCTAATGTAGCAGCCATAGCCTCGATACAAGTACGACCAACGTTGTTGAACGGATCTTGCTCTGTAAGTGACCATCCTGAAGTTTGAGAGTGAGTACGAAGTGCCAAAGACTTAGGATTCTTAGCTCCAAAGCTTTTAACAATCTTAGCCCACAACAAACGTCCTGCACGCATCTTAGCTATTTCCATGAAGTGATTCATACCAATAGCCCAGAAGAATGATAGACGTGGAGCAAATTTATCAACATCGATACCTGCCTCAATACCAGCTTTCAAGTATTCCATACCATCAGCAAGAGTATATGCCAACTCAATATCTGCTGTTGCACCTGCTTCTTGCATGTGGTATCCAGAGATAGAAATAGAGTTGAACTTAGGCATTTTTTGAGAAGTGTACTCAAAAATATCTGCAATAATTTGCATTGAGAATGCTGGTGGATAAATATATGTGTTACGCACCATGAACTCTTTCAAAATATCATTTTGAATAGTTCCTGCCATCTCTTCTAATTTAGCACCTTGTTCCAATCCTGCATTGATATAGAACGCTAGAACAGGAAGTACAGCTCCATTCATAGTCATAGATACCGACATCTCATTCAATGGAATACCATCGAAAAGAACTTTCATATCTTCAACCGAACAGATAGATACACCCGCTTTACCAACGTCACCTACCACACGAGGGTGGTCTGCATCGTATCCACGGTGTGTAGCAAGGTCAAACGCTACCGAAAGTCCTTTTTGTCCTGAAGCCAAGTTACGGCGATAGAACGCATTAGACTCTGCAGCAGTAGAGAACCCTGCATATTGACGTATTGTCCAAGGACGGAAAGAATACATCATTGAATATGGTCCACGTAGGAAAGGAGGTTGCCCTGCACCATATACTAAATGTTCCATTCCTTGTAAATCTTCTTTAGTATATACAGACTTAACGGGAATCAACTCTGGTGTCATCCAATTAGCCTCAATACTATTATCAGCAGCCCATTGCGAAGCATTTGTTGCAGCAAAGCCTGAGTTGTTGATATCTATATTTTTGAAATTAGGTTTCATATTATTGTTTTATTTTTTCAGAATAAGTTGTGGATGATTAGTTGATTCCAAGAGTTTTGTTGAATCCTTTCAATGTCTCAAGCACGTTGCTTCTTACATTTACAAAATGCTCAATACCTTTAGCTTTCAAGTCATCAGCACATTTAGGAGCACCAGCTACCACAAATTGCTCTTTTCCTTTCACTAACTCGTAAGCTGCTGGAGCTAGAGCTTCATATTCATCATCACTTGAACATAGTACAATGATATCAGCCTTAGCTTTGCGAGCTGCCTCAACACCTGCTTCTACTGTATCAAATCCTAAGTTGTCAATCACCTCATATCCTGCACAACCAAAGAAGTTGCAAGAGAATTGAGAACGAGCTAGGCGCATTGCCAAGTTTCCAATAGTAAGCATAAATACTTTTGGAGTTTTGTTTGATTTCTCTGTTGCCAAACGAAGTGCTTCAAAATCCTCTGCCAATCTGCCTGTTGGCAATGTTGCATACTCACCAGTTGCGCATCCACAAGGAGTGTTGTCAAGAGTGATTTTCTTATTAGCCACCTCTGTGAAGTTAGGGAATTGGTTAGTTCCTAGTAGCGACTCACGACGAGTAGCCACAGCTTTGCTTCTAGCATCAGCAGATGCTTGTACTGCCGCTTGAACTGTTCCTGCCTTCAATGCTTCGTAGAAACCTTTTTCATCTACTTCTAGGAATAGTTTCCAAGCTTGCTCAGCAATAGAGGATGTAAGAGTTTCGATATAATATGAACCAGAAGAAACATCAGTTACTTTGTCGAAATGACACTCTTCTTTCAACAATAGTTGTTGATTGCGAGCATAACGTTCTGAAGTTTCGTCAGATATTTGATAAGTCTCATCAAACGGACGTACTGTAATTGAGTTTACACCAGCAATAGCAGCTGACATAGATTCTGTTTGAGTACGCAACAAGTTTACATGAGCGTCAAAAATTGTTTTATTGTATGTAGATGTTTGAGCGTGAGCATAGATTTTAGATGCACAACGACAATCACCCTCAGCTGCTTTGTGCGGACAATCATTAGGACACATAGGTTTGTATGCATCGATGATTAGAGCCCACAACCATCTAGCTGCTCTAAATTTGGCAATTTCCATAAAGTAGTTGCCGCCTATACCAAAGTTGAATTTTAGTTTTTTAGCTACCAAACCAACATCTAGTCCTGTTGCAGATACTTTGCTCACGATTTCGTTAGCGTTTGCTAATGCATAGCCTAGTTCTTGATAAACATACGACCCACCATCGCTCAGTTTGTGTGCATTAACTGCCAACACTCTCAAACGAGGCATTGTCATAGATGCTTTTACCATTTCTGCTGCAAGCTCTACCCAATTGTCGCAAGCTCTACCTTTTTTCATCAATGGTTTGAATGGATCGTAGTTCACTGATCCGTAGCATTCCAACACATTAGCACCCGATGCTTTGTAGTAATCTGCCAAGATTTTAACTAGCTCTAGAGATGCCCTGTGGCAAGTGCTAAAGTTAAGTTCTACAGCTTCTGGCTGGATGCCTTTCAAAAGAGCATTGATATTCTCAGCATTCACCAAGTCAGAATCGATGATAAAACCAAGAGAAGTGATTCCTTTATTCAACACATCCAATGCTTTTGCATTAGCAGCTTTGATATCTGCCACTACGATGTCTTGACGTGTATGCCAGTCATTTTCTTTAGACGTTCCACGTACGTAAGGGAATTCACCAGGTAGTGAATCAATTGTTTTTAGGTTTTGAATGTCTTCCTCTCTGTAAAAAGGATTCACATTAAAGCCTTCGTTAGTTCTCCAAACAAGTCTTTTTTCAAAGTCAGCCCCCTTTAGGTCAACTGTAATCTTTTCCATCCACTCGGATGTAGACACCGCAGGAAAATCAGTAAAAAGCTTTTCTTTTTGATTAGCCATGATTAATTTTTTATTTAACGTATAGGATAATTTATTGATTTCTAAATGCTTGCAATAAACAACAACTATTTAGATATAAACAGATTTTATAAATGTTCATATTCAAATAGTTATCATCATGTTTTCCGTGATACAAAAGTAAATATTTTTGTTTGCTTCCTCAACTTTTTGAGCACAAAAGCTTTTTTCATTACTACTTTACTATGATTTCATGTTAAATCAGTCACATTGCTCCAAACCTTTCAAAGATACACAAAACAAAAATAGCAGAAAAGTGTTTAGCAATATAAAAACACACCCACCAATGCTAGATTTACACACTCAGAAACCACAAAATGCATTTAAATAAAAAAAGACTTCCTTTTTCTCTTGCGTTTATAAAAATAGTTTGTACATTTGCACCCACAATTAAGGATGGTCCGGTAGCTCAGCTGGATAGAGCATCAGCCTTCTAAGCTGAGGGTCCCAGGTTCGAATCCTGGTCGGATCACTTGAGGAACAGAACTAAAACGACAGTTCGAAGCCAAAGACACAGGAAAGTCTTCTAAATTAATGATTTAGAAGACTTTTTTAATTGTATATATACTTCAGCCAAGACTGATATATGACAACAAAATAACTTCTAAAAAC
>JASLEN010000148.1 GCA_030151105.1 Dysgonomonas sp. | reverse complement strand
AGCGCAAGCAACAAGTCAGGGTGTTAAAAGAGAAAATCCAAGCAGCTTATTTTAAATCCAAAGGGCGCTACGGTAGTCCACGCATCCAAGCGGAACTCTGTCGAACTGGCACAGCGGTGTCAACACCAACAGTGGCTAAATATATGAAGCAGATGGGTTTGAAAAGCAAATTAGCTCGTAAATTCAGAGTTACCACAGATTCCAATCATAAGGAACCAGTGGCTGAAAATATCTTGAATCAAGACTTTTTTTCTTTTTCACCGTTACAGAAATGCGTTTCGGACATCACTTATATCCCAATTAAGGGCGGCTTTTTGTATCTAACGATTGTTATGGACTTATTCAACCGAGATATTATTGGCTGGAATCTCAGTAATAACATGACAACAAAAGACACTGTACTAGCTTCGTTTTATAGAGCAGCAAAGCAATATAGCATACCCCAAGGGATGATATTTCACTCTGATAGAGGCTCTCAGTATGCTTCTAAAGCGACTCGAAACACCTTGAGGTCATACGGTATTATTCAATCAATGAGCAGAGCAGGAAATTGCTGGGATAATGCGGCGGCTGAAAGTTTTTTTCAAATCGTTGAAAACAGAATTGATTTATGGAACTAAGCTTTGGGGAGCAAAACAAATGAGAAAAAACATCTTTGAATATATTGAAATTTGGTATAGAAAGCAAAGAAGGCATTCCTATCTGGACTATCAAACCATTCAAGAATTTAATAGCGAATATTTAAAACAGAATATAAACAATGTCGCTTAACTATTTGTACGAAAAAAGTTAGGAACTCCATAAATTCGTTTCTATTGTAGTGCAGACGACAGCATCGGTAAATATCGGATGGTCAATAAACTCTAAAAATCGCTTGGGATTCTTTGACTGAAAGAAATATCGATTGCCACCCTCTCCAAACAAATCGTTATTAGACTCATAACAATGATTGAGAGTAGCTTGTATATATGCTTTTGGGATTGCATCTGCAAACATATCAGTACCACTTCCCACAAATATAAAATTGCCACTTCTTGTTGGTACTTTAAATTCAGTTTCATCCAAACGTATCTTGCAATTCTTATCTTCCCAAAGTTTCATATAACAATAACTGCAATTGTGAGGACATTTTCCTTTTATAATATTGGCTGTATGAGTTATAAAGTCATACATATTGCCTGTGCTAATTCTTAAATTCATAATTTATTGTTTATTCATCAGTATATGATAAGTAGTAAAAATCGCCTATCTGCATTTTAACAGACAGGCGATTTTTGAGAGTTAGTTATGCAACTTGTGCATCTAATAGTTCCTTAGCTTCTTTCAGCTTTGCAACAAGCTCATCTGATTCTCTGATGGACTCAAAATCTGTTATTATCAGTTGTTCCAAAGCTTTAAAAGCAACATCATCACTTATACTAGTTGCAAAGGAGTTGAATCCTGTAATGAAATACCTTTTAGTTAACATCTTCACATTCATACCTGTTATTTTCATACAAGTAGTGTAAAACTTATTTGCTCGCTTGAGAGCTTTTTGCTCGTCTTCGTTTTTTGGAAGAAAGCTTGTATCCTTTTTGCTCATCAGTTTTTTGAGTTGGGATGCTGTTAGTCTTTTTCCTAAACAAATCATCACTGCTGTTGTAGCATTAAATCCTTCCTTTATTAGTTTGTTTATCATCGTCAGTATAGGATTCTCTGTTATGATGGCTGAAACACAAATTGTATCAGCTTTTGTCCAACTATGCCCTGCCGTATTGATACTAGCTAAATATTCTCCCACATTGCCTTCTATCTTTTTGATTTTCACATTTGGTATTATTATTTTCTCACTTTTCAATTTCTGCTCATTGAGTTGGTAAAATGCTGATACTCTGTGTTGACCATCAAGAACGATTAGGTATTCATAAGCATCTTTTGCGTCAATCACATTTCCTCCCAAATCTATCAACTCATAACCTGCTTTAATTAGGTCACTTGCTTCAGTTGTAATGATTGGGAAATCTTCGTAATACTTGCCACTAGCAATTATTTGAGTGAAGTTGTTGACATTTGGTTTAGCAATAGGACGATTTTGTTTTAGAAGTCCAAAACGCTTAGTTACTATTTTAGTACCTGTTCTGCCAGAAACTTGCACTGGCATTTTAAGCGTTTTAACTTTGCTAACACTTGATATTTGCTCAGTATAGCTTTTTAGTAAATTCATCTTTTCCATTTTTTTATTTTAAATTTAAAGTGTTGTTTGACTGACTTCTGAAAACTCAACACCAATAATTTTCAGAAGTGTTTTTAATTGTCCAAAGTTTTAAAGATCGCTGTAACCCTTATCGTTTTGATTACGATACAAAGGTGCATGACTTTGAAAATTTTGTTAGGAAAAGAATGAATGTTAAAATATCAACCATTATTTCCTAAGGTTCGATTCATCCAAAATTTCAAAGAGCGTCTGTGATATTTTCAATCACAGTACAAAGATGTTTGACTTTGGATTTCTTTTTAGGAAAAGAACAAATGTTAAAATTCTCATCATTGTTTTTCCACTCTTTTTTGATGTCCATATATTCAAAGAACGCTCGCTTGTTTTTTCTTTAAAGCGATGCAAAAGTGGGGTAATGGAAAAAGTATTTTAGGAAAAGAATAAATGTTAAAATGGAGAGAGATGTTTTCTGTACTAAATATTAGTCGTAGTTTTGAATTAATAGTATAATAAACAACCAGATACAGTATGAATGATTTTAAGTTGAGTGCTGAACAATGGGAAGATTTTAGTGACCTTCTAATTTGTTTTGAAGACATGTTCAATATAAGGTTCACAGATGAAGAGTTGTTGGATATTATGAGCTTTGATGATTTAGTGACGCTAGCTATTAGTAAAATACAGCTTGAAGATGAAAATACATGTACTACGCAAAGGGCTTTTTATCAAGTTAGAAATGCTATCAATCAATTAAAGACATTTGATACTGATAAATTGACACCTAACTCTAGACTTGAAGATATATTTCCTAAGAAGAATCGTAATGAGTCAGTTGAAAGATTTGAAGCGACATTAGGTGTAGAGCCATCTATCCTACGAATCAACAGATATGTAGCCATTATGTTGTTATCCTTTTTTATGCTTTCTTTCTTTGGTCTGTTCTTCAATCCTTATCTAGGAGGGCTTGGTATAGGGCTAGATATTCTAGGATGGCTAGTTGCTAGTAAATTTGCAAAAACTTTTAGATACACAACAGTAAGAGAGTTGATTGAAAATATTGTTTGTGCCAATTATCTTTTATTCAGAAAAAATAAAAACACCATTAATAGAAAAGAACTGCCAAACCTTATCACTGCTTGGTTTGCTAACAACATGGCTCTAGAGAAAAAACAAATACAACTTATTCAGTTTAAATAAAAAGCGAAAAGATTAATTTCTTCCCGCTTTAGCTGTATATAATTTCTGTATTGTTTCTAAATGTGATGGTGGTAGTCCCCATGTTTCAGCACATCCATTTTTTCGTAAATATCGAATTCTAGAACGTATATTTTTGATGTCATCTGGGTCATCAAATGAGTCTTGAGATATTGATAAACCTAGATGCTTTAGATAATCTCGTATTAACTCACATTGCTGATTAGTAATTTCTTCGCTTTTAGTAGTAGCACGATATAGATTATCAATACCATATATCATCAAAGTCTGAAATTTGTTATTAGTCTTGCGACCTGTCTTTTTTGAGTAATTGAAAGCTAAATCGTCTTTTGCTTCTTCAACAGTTTCAATTCCCAAATGCTCATTAAAGTAATTATTGAGAGCTTTGTATGTCCAACCACCTTTATTGTTTATTTTAATGGTCTTGTATCCAGATTTTAAAGTCAACGGCTGTTCTGCTGACTCTTTCCAATCGTTGACAAAAATAAACAATTCTAGCATTTCTTGACGAGCAAAATCAACATAGTCATATTCATCATTAGCTTCTTGCAAAAACTGTTTTTGATTCTCGTTGAGTTCCTTATCAAAATCAGATTTCTTCTCTGCCATAAAAAGATGAAAATTATCTGGAGTAATATTATCTAGATTGATTCCCAATTTATCCAAGTCATCTACATTAATGGGGTTTATAGTATGTTCTGCTTCCTTTTGAGAGCTGATATATAGATATTCAACTAACATAATAACTATATATATGTTAGCCTCTATTCCATGTTTTTGAAATATCTCCATAATGCAATCCATATCAGATACTTGAAAAGTGACTTTTATTTCTTCTGTTAGATAGTCTTGAAAGTGATAGCCATAAATGAATTGTGTAATAATAGGCTTTCCCTCACTATTGTTGTATTCTAACTTAAATCCAGCACCATTAATAAATGGAATACTAACATTAAAAGAATTCATTATGAGTTGGAGACATACTTCAAAGGACTGACCATCCATTCTTATGAAATCTGTATATTCTGACTTAGTGTTGGGCATAAAATTGATTGTTATTTATGATACAAACACCTCTATAGTATATCATTAGAGGGGATAAAATTTGAT
>JASLEN010000131.1 GCA_030151105.1 Dysgonomonas sp. | reverse complement strand
AAACAATAGAATACATCAGAAATAGGTATCCTGACCAATTTATTATCCTAGATGCTAAGCGTGGTGATATTGGAAACACATCGGAAATGTATGCCAAATCAGCATTCGAACATCTAAAGGTTAGTGCTGTTACAGTGGCTCCATATATGGGTGAGGATAGTGTAAAACCATTTATAAAGTATGACAATAAATGGGTTATTCTATTGGCTTTGACTTCGAACAAAGGTTCAGCAGATTTTCAGTTGATGGAAGATGCAAATGGAGAACGTTTGTTTGAAAAAGTATTGAAAAAATCTCAAGAGTGGGGTACAGAAGATCAACTAATGTATGTTGTGGGCGCTACTCAAGGTGAGATGTTTACTGAAATTAGAAAACACGCTCCCAATCACTTCTTACTTGTTCCTGGTGTAGGTGCGCAAGGAGGAAGTCTTGCAGAGGTTGTTAAGTATGGGATGAATGATAAGTGTGGGCTTTTGGTCAATTCTTCTCGTGGAATTCTTTATGCAGATAATTCTGAGAATTTTAATTTTACAGCTGCCGATAAAGCTAGAGAGATTCAAGAGGAAATGGCGGAGTTTTTGAAACCATTACTCTAAGTCTTTTTGAATTCTAATATAAGATAGAAAAGCCCTTTGTTCAAAAGAATAAAGGGCTTCGTTTTATTTATAAAGTAAGAATATGCATGGCTTTTTATTCATGTTGGGAAGGTTCTTTTTCCAGTTCTGAATAGGCATTGTTTTGATATATTCGTCCTCACAAGTCAGATTCATGGCTATACATAGTTTGGTGTTCTGATTGCAAAACTTCATCAAATCTTCAACTAGTTTTTCGTTTCTATAAGGTGTCTCTATGAATAATTGAGTTTGATGCTCTTTGAAAATACGAGTCTCCATTTGTTCTATCTTTTGTTTCCTGTCTTTGGAATCAATAGGTAGGTAGCCATGAAAAGCAAAACTCTGTCCATTAAAACCAGAGCCCATCAAGGATAGCAAGATAGATGATGGACCTACTAAGGGCACTATATTATAGTTTTTCTTTTGAGCAATGGCAACCACATCGCTGCCAGGATCTGCTATTGCTGGACATCCTGCTTCTGAAATAACACCTACGCTGTGACCTTGCGTCAAAGGATAGAGATAATTGCCAATTTCGTCACTATTGGTATGTTTATTGAGCTCATAAAAAGTTAAATCATCAATCTCAATAGACTGATCTACCAATTTGAGAAAACGACGTGCAGATCTTATATTCTCAACTATAAAATGCTTTATTCCAAGTATTATCTCTTTATTATATTCTGGCAAAACACGTTGTGCTGTTGTTTCACCAAGAGTTACTGGAATTAAATAGAGTGTTGGTTTCATTTTACGTTGTCTTTTCTTTTATATAAATAATAGAATCTATCTACATTGTGCCAAGAGTAGTATTCTTCAAACTTAGCCACTACTTCATAATTTTGCTTTAGGGCTTCCAATTGGCTGAAATATAATGCATTGTTGGTATATTCTGCCAATACAACAAACTTCGTTTTGCCCTCCTCAATGTATCTAGTTTGCTCATCTCGCAATTCAGGATATACTTCGTGAGGGAGGTTAGGGGCTGTGAAATATTTAGTGTTTGGCATTATTTTAGCGTATGTAAACAGAGCATTTGCATCATCAAAACCAAGGTTGATAAGGCTTCTATCCTCTTCTTCTAGTATAATAGGAGCAAAAGCCTCTACTACATTTCCCTTCTGATTGTTATCGTATTTTCCGAAGAAGTTTTTTCGATATATACTTGCCGATAATCCTATTAATAAGGCTATTGTAATAACGATGACGAATTCCTTTAGTCGTATATATTTGCTTATAAATTGGGCTACAACAGTGCAGCCTAAAATTGCAAAAATATAATAAGGAATGGAATAATAATATACATATCCAGCCATGAAAACGATGGTAAACACCGAAAGAAAGGCTAGGGGAATACTCACCTTCGCAATAATATTTTTTACATTTAGGAGAGGGAAGACAAAAGCACCTAATAGAATAATTCCAAATTCGATGGTTTCGAATCGCATACGTTGATAGAAACTTGTAGCCACTTTGCTTACAATAGTAGCGCCTGTATCTACTCTAAAGCTAGTATTCAGTATAAAATAGATGTCAATGGCTTCACCCAACACTCCTTTGGATATAAAATATATGGCGATGGGCAATGCAATTGTAAACGCTCCTAAAATGAAAGTCGCAATATTCAGAATCAGATTTTTATACTCCTTTTGATGTAGCAATATAAATCCTACAGCAAGTAGAGGAAACACCCAGAATACAACGAGATTGAACTTGGTGAAAAATGCAAGTCCCCACAGCAGTCCGTGTAGATACATATGCAAAGGAGAATGTTTTTTAGGATTGCGGAAATACCTTGTAAACAAGTACAAGCTGATAGCCATATATGTGGCAATGAACTCCTCCACAGCACCACCTTCTAAGGTGTGGGATATAAATATGAGGAGAAAAAAGATGCTCACAATTAGAGAATATATCTTTTCTAAATACAGTCTAGCTGTAAAGAAACAAGCAGATATGAGTGTAAACCAAAGTAGAATTTGAATGAAAAATAGTCCTAGAAAGTCATTGTTAGAGATCAGATAACCCACTCCATAGGTGAAGAAAATCATCGGACCTTTGGGGTCGAACGACTCGGTGTACATGGTTTGTCCGTTCATCACAGCCTTGCCAATGTTGAAGTATAAATTCACATCAGACCACTCCTGAATAGGGTAGAAGGGCGACATCTTGGAACAAAAGAATACAACAAGTACAGTATAAATAAACAAAAGAAGGAGTTGTTTTTTATTATTCTGTATTTCCGTTTGTAACTTATCTAACATATTTGGTTTGTTAAAAAGTCAAAGTTACAAATAATTTGTATCTACACGGGTAGGTTCTTGATATTTACTCTAACTTTGCGGCTTCAAAATTACTTAGATATGAAATTGCCTCAAGATTTTATTGACAGAACTAAGCCTCTGATGGGAGACCAATGGGATGAATTTGTAAGCTCCTTACAGGCTGAAACCCCAACAAGCATCCGTTTGAATGGAAATAAGACTAAGCACTCTAATTTAGCTTCTCAAGTGCCTTGGTGTGCTGATGCGTATTATCTGGACAAGCGTCCTCAATTTACATTCGACCCTCTATTTCACATGGGAGGATATTATGTGCAGGAGGCTTCTTCAATGTTTGTAAAGCAAGCTGTAAGCCAATTAATCGCTGGAGATGTGAGGGTGTTGGATTTGTGTGCTGCACCTGGTGGGAAATCAACTTTATTATCAAGTTCTATTTCAGAAAATAGTCTATTGGTATCTAATGAGATTATTCGTTCTAGAGCAAATATTCTGTCAGAAAACTTGATGAAATGGGGGAATCCAAATCATGTGGTAAGTAATAATAGGCCTGAAGATTTTTCTCAACTAAAACATTTTTTTGACCTTATTTTGGTTGATGCACCTTGTTCTGGAGAAGGGATGTTTCGCAAAGATACTCAGGCAATTGAAGAATGGTCGGAGGCAAATGTGCTATTATGTGCAAAGAGACAAAAGGAGATCTTGACCTCCGTATGGAATGCCTTGAAACCAGGAGGTTACCTGTGTTATAGCACCTGCACGTATAATAGAGAAGAGAACGAAGAGATAGTGGCTTGGTTATCTTCCGAATTTGATGCAGTAGGTAAGAGTTTAGAGATTGATGAAAGTTGGAATATTACCGTCTCTGAGGTCAATGGAGCTGATACTTATCACTTTTATCCTCATCGCACCAAAGGCGAAGGCTTTTTCTTAGCTGTGCTTCAAAAGAATGAAGATGAGGCTATTGATGCCAAAATATTTAAACAAAAGAAGGATAAGAAAGTAAAGAAGATAGCGCCTGTTTCAGCAGAATATAAGAAGTATTTACTTCAGCAAGAAGAGTTTGTATTGTCAGCAGAAGATAGTTTTATTCATGCAATTCCAAGTCATCTTGAAGCAGATATAGAAATTCTGAAACAACATTTGAAGCTGCTATCTTATGGTATTTGCATGGGGCAGATGAAAGGACGAGATTTTATACCTCACCAGTCTTTAGCTTTGAGCAAGTCTTTGAACAAAGAGTCTTTCGAAACTTGTGAAGTGGATTGGAATACAGCAATTTCTTATCTGAGAAGCGAGGCTATCACGCTATCTAATAGTTCGAAGGGGTATATTCTGTTGACTTACAGAGGTATGCCTTTAGGATTTGTGAAAAATTTAGGAAATAGAGCAAACAATCTATACCCTAACGAGTGGCGTATCCGTTCTGCAAATCTTCCAGATAGGGAGGTGCAGATTATTTGAAAATGCGTTTTAGTTTGCAGTATGCTCTAACTAGTAGCGAAAGTATAGTGCTATTGTTTACAGTATCAGTAATATATCCATTTTGTTCCAAATAGTATAATCTGTCTAATTTGGATGCTAATTGAGGAGAGAGTCTTCTTTTTGCTACTTTCTTTTTTTCCTCATAAATGATTTTGCCCCCTATGGTAGAGCTTAGTCCTTCGAGATTGTAGGTGACTAGCGTTGTGTCTATGTAGATAACTGTCTCATTGTTGACTCCTATCGCTAAAAGAAAAAGTTCCCAATCTGCCGTAATTCTGAGGTCTTCGCTATAGAGACCGTATTTTTCAAAATTGCTTTTATGAATAAAGAAAGCCTGATGACAAAGATATGTAGAATAGATATCGTAGAGCGAAAATGACCAGTCTCTACCACGATATGGAGTCTCTAGTTTGATGGAGTTTTGATATTCAGTTTCGAAATTTCCACATACAAAAGCTTCATTATTATTACCTTCAAAGACCTTCTCTAACACATCTGCCGCATGAAGTTTGTCTCCCGAATTTAGGAAATAAAGGTAATCGCCTTTGGCTATTTTTATTCCCTTATTCATTGCATTGTAGATGCCAGAGTCGGGTTCGCTAATCCAATGTGTTATTGTATTTTCATTTTTGCGCAAAATATCTACACTTCCATCAGTTGAATTTCCATCTACGACGATAAATTCATAGTCGGTAAAAGTTTGGCAAGCAACACTTTCTATTGTTTCTTGCAGCCCCTTTTTATCATTCAGATTTATGGTAATAATAGATACTTTCACTTTCTATAATCTTTGATTAAGAATGGATTGAAGATAAATAAACTTCTAAATAATACAAGTTTCCAATAGGCTCTTCGGAGATTATATTCTTTGGCAAAATGGAGTTGATTCTTATAAACTCGTTTGATTTTAGTTTTAATTTCGGAAAGATACTTTTTGTTCGTTTGCTTGTTAAACTCCCAAAGTAAATATATAATCCAAGTTGCTTGATTGAATGCTGTAAGAGAGCTAGAAACACCTCCCACATGCTTCCTATACACACTTGTGTAGTCTGGCAAGCATTTTAGTTTTCCATTCAGTGAGACTAAAAGTTGTAGAGAATAATCTCCATTTTTCACTTTGCTAAACCAATCGGGCATTTCAAGTGCATCTTTTCGGAAGACGATGGTGGCTGTCATAATACCCCAATCTTCTTCCAAAACATCTTCAGTAGTTAGCGTATCTTTTTTTATATCAATGCTTTGATATTCCTTTTCGGAGTATGCTAGCAACTGTGAGGCTGTAGAACAAAGCGAATAGTCGGGATGTTGTTCTAGAAAATCTACTTGTTTTTGAAGTTTCAGATTGTCAATCCAATAGTCGTCTCCTTCGCAAATTGCAACATATTTACCCTCACAACTATTTATGGTATTTATCCAGTTTCCCATCATTCCCAAGTTCTTTTCAGGAAGGATAAGCCGAATTAAGTCTGGATAAATTTCTTTGTATTTGAGACAAATAGCCCGTGTTTTGTCTGTGCTGCAATCTTCACCAATAACGATTTCGAATGGAAAGTCAGTCTGCTGATTCACCATTCCCTCAATACATTCGGTTATAAATTCCTCCTGATTGTATGTTATCAATGCTACCGAAAGTAGCGGCTTTGTTTTCATTCCTTCGATAATTCTATTTTAACAAATATCTTGTTTCCATTTTGGTCTATAAAATAGGCATTCTTGTAAGCCCCGTGACTCAATGCTCGCAGCTTGTCAATGGCATCACCCATTGTTAACTCCTCATTCATATTGAGATTGCACAATTTGTTGTAGTCATCAATGGAGTGATAGTCTCCTTCAAACTCTGGATTCTGTGTCTTATAATTACCTTCTACAATTGTTCTAATATTCGTTCTGAATAAGTCAAGTTCTGCCTCCAAGACTTTCTCGTAGGCTTCCTTTGAGGTATAATGGCTCTCAATCTTTGCTTCAAGTCTATCAATTATTGCTCCATGATCTACCTGTTCGTCCATGATGTGAATGGTAGCACCTAGTTTTACCTTGTTGATGATGGCAAATACTTGTGGATACCAACCTCTATTATAGGGATTGTAGCCTGGATGAATGTTGATACAAGTCATAGACTTTACCAACTCATTCGGGAATATTTGTTTGCAATGTAAGGAAATTACCTTCGAGTAATTTTCTATAATCGTAGGATAATCTTGCTTTACATTCACTTCCTCCAACTCCTCTATACCATCTGTATAGAGATGCTGTTTTTTAGAAAGTTTCGTCCTTTTGAAATCAAAGAGAGGCACTAAATCTTTGAATTCAGTCTCTAAAATAGCCTTTACTTTGGTGTAGAGTAGTCCATTATCTGTAACTACTAATATTTTACTGCTCAATTTGTTATTCTCTTTATTTCTTAAACGATTTCAATAGATTGCAAATTCTTTCCACTTGCTCCAATGGCAGATGAGGATATATTGGCAAGCACAGAACCTCTTTAGTAACTCGAGTAGCTATTGGAAGATTTTCGGCAGTTGCTGATGGCATCCCTCTATAGATCGGGAAATCTGTAATCAGAGGATAGAAATAGCGTCTCCCAAAGATATCATGCTTTTGCAATTCGGCATATACATCATCTCTATTCATGCCAAACTTTTCGGTATTGATTAGAATTGGAAAATAAGCATAGGTATAGTCAACGCTTTCATCTTGAGTGATGTAAGATATACCTTCCACATCTTTCAATAGTTTGGCATATAAGTCAGCAACTTTTTTTCTATCAGCAATATAACCATCTACGTGTTTAAGTTGTAGGATACCAAATGCAGCTTGAACCTCATTTAGTTTAGCATTGATACCAGGCTCTATAACAGTTACTTCGTCTGCAATACCAAAGTTTTTGAGGAGATCTATTCTGCGTTTTGTTTTCTCATCTTGACAGATTATTGCTCCACCCTCTATTGTGTTGTAAACCTTAGTCGCATGAAAACTCAGGATGGATAAATCGCCCCAATTGAGCACCGATTCACCATTCTTCTTCACCCCAAAGGCATGCGCTGCATCATAAATAACACGCAATCCATAAGTGTCTGCAATGCTTTGTATAGCTTCCACATTACATGGATTACCATAGACATGAACAGGCATGATAGCTGTTGTTTGTGGCGTAATTGCTGCCTCTATTTTCTTTGGGTCAAGATTATAATACTTGTCCTCTATATCTACAAAAACAGGTTTTATATTGTTCCAC
>JASLEN010000168.1 GCA_030151105.1 Dysgonomonas sp. | reverse complement strand
GCAAACTCTATAAATTTGATTCCTTTATTTACCTGTGCATCCATACTTTTAAACATTTCAATTGCAGTAGCTTGACATGCTTCAGCCCCACTAGGTATATTTTCATTTTCTAGATGTTTAATAGTTTTTGTAATATCACCTAAAAGTGTTTGTCCTAGAACTTCTATCTGTTGATTTATAAGCGTATCGCCCATAGTTTCGAGGGAGATCAATTCTTCAAAACTTTCTAAATCATCGACTGTTTTATTGTACGCTGCTGTCAAATTGGCATTCCATGAAATTGCATTCTCATTGGAGCAAGACGCCAAAGTAAGAGTACACAATAGGACAAAGAACAAAATCTTTTTCATCAGTAGTTGTATAGTTTTAATTCATTTATGAGAGACAAAGATATACTCTTTCTTCTTCTAAGACAAACTAGCTTGACGCTTCTTTGCCAAGTATTCTTTGATTCCACTCATATGCTCACGAACTTTCTTATCACCAAATTCATAAACTTTAGTAACCAATCCATCTAAGAAATCCCTATCATGCGAAACCAAAATCACAGTTCCATCATAATCTAAAAGAGCTTGCTTCAAAACTTCTTTCGTCTTTATATCCAAGTGATTGGTAGGCTCATCCAATATCAAGAGATTGACAGGTTCTAAGAGTAATTTTACCATAGCCAAACGGGTTCTTTCTCCTCCCGAAAGTACTTTTACCTTCTTGTCCGAGTCATCTCTATTGAACATAAATGCTCCCAGAATACTTCTAATCTGAGTTCGAATATCTCCTACTGCTACTTCGTCGATAGTTTCGAAAACAGTTAAGCTTTCATCGAGCAAATCGGCCTGATTTTGAGCAAAATATCCAATCTCAACATTATGTCCTAGCATGATATTTCCTTCGTAAGGAGTTTCGCCCATAATACATTTTATAAATGTAGATTTTCCCTCTCCATTCATTCCTGCAAGAGCCACTTTTTCTCCACGAGATATCATCAAATGTGCATTGGCAAAAATAAGATTATCATCGTATTTTTTGGTCACGCTTTCAACAGTCAATGGATAGGATCCAGAACGTGTTGCTGGCTGAAAATGAATACGTATTCTCGATTTATCTTCCTCATCAATCTCTATAATTTCCATTTTTTCTAATTGACGAACACGACTTTGTACAAGAGTTGCTTTAGCTGCTTGCGCTCTAAAACGCTCGATGAATTCTCTGATATCAGCAATTTCTTTTTGCTGCGATTCCCAAGCTTTTATCTGCTGTTCTCTACGCTCTTCTCTGAGTTCTAAATATTTAGAATAATGTACCTTATAGTCGTAAATGCGACCTAGAGTCAACTCAATAGTTCTATTTGTCACAGCATCTATAAATGCTCTATCGTGAGAAATCAGTACAACGGCTTTTGCCTGTGTATTTATGAAATCTTCTAACCAACCAATAGTTTCTATATCAAGGTGATTGGTAGGCTCATCTAGAAGAAGAACGTCTGGGTTGCGCAACAATATCTTAGCCAACTCTACACGCATGCGCCATCCTCCACTAAACTCGTTAGTCTGGCGATCTAAATCAGTACGCTTGAATCCTAATCCAAGTAAAGTTTTTTCTACTTCGCCTTCGAAATTGATTTCGTCAATCATTCCCAAACGCTCGTGTGCTTGCGAAAAATCGTCGATGAGTTTGGCATAATCATCAGATTCGTAATCAGTTCTGGTTTCCAATTGCTTATTCATATCCTCAATCTGAGCTTGCAAATCAAAGATATGAGCAAAGGCTTGTGACGCCTCTTCTCGCACAGTGCGCCCGTCCACAATCTTCATCACCTGCGGAAGGTATCCCACAGTTTTGCCCTCTGGGATAATAATATTTCCTTTATAATCTTTTCGAACACCTGCCAATATTTTTAGCATGGTGCTCTTCCCTGCCCCATTTTTCCCTACAAGGGCTATTTTATCTTTTTCATTGATGATGTAATTCAAATCATTGAAAAGAACTCTGTCTCCTAACTCTACTCTTAGGCTTTCTACTATTACCATTTCTTGGTCTCTTAAAAAATTTTGAGGTGCAAAGGTAGTAAAATTTATATACTCAGATATTTATTCTACCCAAACTTATTAGCGCTTGTTTTCTTTTCTCCAATCGTATGGATCTATTGAACGATTCGTACTCCAAATATTCAAACGTTTTTGTTTTGCCTCTGCCACCAGCTCAGTATATTTTCCATTCTTATTATAATGGTATTGCCAAGCCAGACCATTTGAAAGTAATGCTTCGTTAATATTCAGATCCCCAACATAGACTACACCCAATACTCTATCATATTTGTCAATTCCAATCACTTCCACTCTAGCTATCTTATTTAGAGCATTCTTTTTGACAAATTCAGTTGCTACATCTCCATATTCTTGTCCTACTTCTGGCGCATCTATACCATCAAGGCGAATTTTTTTTCTTACACCTTTTTCATCTGTCAAAATAACAGTATCGCCATCCGAAACACGAGTGATTTTACCATTGAGGAAGTTTCGATCCACTTCTTCTGATTCACCTTCGGGTTTATCTATAATTAAAGTTTCAATCTTTTGGCTAACATCCGATACTATTTGTTTTACATATTTATCGCCAACCCCAAAATAGCTTGCAACGATAACAAAAACAGCCAAGACTGCGACTCTGATATATTTCTTCACATTCATTTTATCTTATACTTACCTTATATTCATCTTATACTCACCTTAACAAAAAAGCCACCTTTGGAGAGTGGCTTTTCTAAATCTA
>JASLEN010000116.1 GCA_030151105.1 Dysgonomonas sp. | reverse complement strand
TCGGCAGAAGTAAACACTCTTGGTGAACTAGTTCAATACAATAGAAATGACTTGTTGAAGTTCCGTAACTTTGGTAAGAAGTCTCTAACAGAGCTAGAAGAGCTATTGAGCAGTCTAAACCTAAACTTTGGGATGGACATTTCTAAGTATAAATTAGATAAAGAGTAAAAAGCGAAATGAGACATAATAAAAAAATTAACCATTTAGGCCGCACAAGCTCTCATAGAAATGCAATGCTAGCGAATATGTGTATTTCTCTAATCAGAGAAAAACGTATTTTCACAACTGTTGCTAAAGCTAAAGCTTTGAGAAAAGTGATTGAGCCAATTATCACAAAATCGAAAGACGATACTACTCACTCAAGACGTCTTGTTTTCCAAGACTTAATGGGTGGACAAGCTGCTAAATTTGCAGTGCAAGAGCTTTTCCAAGATATTGCGCAAAAAGTAGCTGATCGTCCAGGCGGATACACGAGAATTATCAAAACAGGATTCAGACTAGGTGACAATGCAGCAATGTGTTTCATCGAGCTTGTTGACTACAATGAGAATATGCAAAAAGCTGCTAAAGCTGATGCAAAACCTAAAACTCGTCGTTCGAGAAGAGGAACAGGTGCTAAGGCTACAGAAGCTGTTGTTGAAACAGTGGTTGCTGAAAAAGAAGCAGCTCCTAAAGCAAAGAAAGCTGCAGCTCCTAAGGCTAAAGCTGAGGAGACTAAAGAAGCTCCAAAGAAAGACGAAGAGTAATAGTCAGACGATAATACTCAACAAAGAAAAAGGTATCCAAATTGGATACCTTTTTTCTTTTGTAGATAGTTTGTAAAGTTTAAGTGTTCTACGTAATTTCTGTGTCATTAGGTTGGGAAGTCCGTTGATGAAAAAACGTTATCTTTTCCATCTCTATACATAAGATGCAGCGAAGTCAAAAATGTTGCATGGACAAGAAGTTTTTTTCATATTTTAACTACTTATGTTACAGAAAAGCGCACTGAAATGGATTCTCCTGACTCATCGACTACAGTTAATTTATGTTTTCCTTTCTCAGGTGTACATTGTTTTTTATGTATATCAGAGGTTTCTCCTATATATTTGTCATCCAAATGCCAGAATACCCTATTGGATGGAGAACGGTGTGCTAGTTCGAAAACAATCTTGGCAATAGAACCATCTAGTTGCTTTGGAGTAGCTATTATTAGATTGGGAAATGGATATATAAACTCCATCAAACGATTTTTTCCATCTTCTCGGCACTCAGGAGAATATGGTGGCAAAGATTTGTAGGAAATGTTTTTTTCTTTGTGATACCATTCCCATACTGGAGGCAAAACAAACCAAGATTTTGTGACTAAACCTCTATCGGCCGCACAATCTTCATAGACTTGATATTGCAAATCTTGTGAGAGATGAACTAATTTATGATACTTACATATATTGCCATCTCGTCCTCTTGCTGTAACATATCTTTTTTCGATAGATTCTTCAGGGCAGTTCACACTACGTAGTGCTCCACTTTCTTTACAGATTTCTGTTTGATATAATTCTTCTTCTGGCATTTCGAACCATTTGGTTTGTGGTAGAGAGTTGAAGATGTCAAACATTACCATACCTGCAGTTCGTGCACCTATCAGCCCAGGGCGTCCTTCCCCGTCTGAATTGCCAACCCAGACTCCAACTACATACTTTGAGGTGACGCCTATAGATAAAGCATCTCTAAAGCCAAAGCTGGTTCCTGTTTTCCACGCTATTTTTTGTACAGAAGGTACTGATCGCCAATCTAGCTCTTCTGGGCGATTTACATTAGTTAAAGTTTCTAATGTTTGATAAGCTGCACCCACATTAAAAAGTGGAGGAGAAGTCCTTCGCTTAGATTCTATTGCTTTATTATCAATGATATAATATGGGGGAGTGAAAGCATCTAATCTTCGTAATGTGTTGTAATTACTTACAGTCTGCGCCATTTGCAAGTACATATTACTCACATCCCAGAGACTAGATTCTGCTCCTCCCAGAATGAGCGATAAGCCATAATGATCGGCAGTGTACGTTAAGTGTCTTAAACCTCCCTTTTTTAGTAAATTATAAAACTTGGGGATGGTATAATTTCTAAGTGACACAACAAATGGAACATTGAGAGATCGTGCTAGAGCATCGGATGCATGTACAGCTCCATCATATTTGTGACTAAAATTCTTTGGTGCAAAACCATTGATATTGATAGGGATATCTGGCAGTATCTCATCAGGAAGTAGCAAGCCCTCTTGAAGCATTGCACAATAGAGGAAGGGCTTTAAAATACTTCCTGTACTTCGAGGTGCTTGTATTACGTCCACTTGATTGCCTGATTGGCTCTTCTCGAAGTTTACATTACCACAATAGGCAACCACCTCGTTGGTTTCTACATCTAAAACAAGTGCTGCCAAATTGTGAATTCCATTTTGAGCAAATTCTGCATTCCAACGTTGAACTATAAGTTCTACTTGTTCTTGACGATATTTATCGATTGTCGTTTTAACTTCTTGTCCATTTCTTTCTGTATGAATCTTAGTTACTAGGTGTGGTGCTATTTGTGGTAGAGCTAGAGGATGGGGAGGTAGAGGCTCTAGTACAGCTAGTTCGTAGTCCATCTTGCTAAGCTTACCCTCAAAGAACAGTGATTCCAGTAGTCGATTTCTCTTTTTTGTCAACTTCTCCCTATTTCGGCCAAAGTGCAGCATGGATGGGGAGTTGGGAAGAATGGCTAGTGTAGCAGCTTCTCCCCACGAAAGGTTATCTGAAGAATGGCCAAAGTATCTCCATGAGGCAGCTTCTATACCTACCACATTTCCGCCCATAGGTGCATGTGAAGCATAGAGTTCAAGGATTTCATCTTTTGAATAGGAGAATTCGAGGCGGGTGGCAAGAATTATTTCTATGATTTTTTCAAAATAGGTTCTATTCTCTTTTCGAGCCAGACGAATGGTTTGCATTGTGATGGTACTAGCGCCGCTTACTACACGCTTGGAACTAATGTTCTGTTTAAAAGCACGAAAAATAGACACTGGATTTACTCCCCAATGATACTGAAAATGCTTATCTTCAAATTGAAGGACGCAAGTTTTATATTTTTCGGGTAGAGAGTCTGTTTTAGGGAATCGCCATTGTTGATCATTCGCAATTCTAGCACCTAGCAACTCTCCGTTCCTATCATTTACTACGGTACTATAGGGCACATCAAACAAGACAC